>JAFQZS010000049.1 GCA_017405765.1 Clostridia bacterium | reverse complement strand
TGCTTAAAGATTGTGCCCATTTGCTTCATAAAAGTCAAGTCCCGTTTGTTTAAATTTCTGTTTTTACACAAAGTGTAACTTTTTGTGTATTATATCACAATTCAAGTGTCGGGTCAAGGCTGTATTTGTTGATTTTTATGGTGTTCTCTTATGTAAGTTGTACAATGATGCGTTACGATCAGATAAAAAAAGACGGCGCAAGGGTAACGACTGCAGGCGCAAAAAAGAGAATACCGCCGCATTAACGGGGGTACTCTCATAACAGAATGGACGTCGGCTTTTTTTAAAGCCGACGTCCGAATATGTGTTTGCGCGTCCCTTTGGAGAAGCAAATTGCCATCGTTTAGCGCCGATCCTCAAAATCCGATCCCGTATCCGGGAAAAAGGGCTTAAGCACCCCTTTATCCATTCGGTATACCGTATCTGCATATGCAAGCGCTTTTCTTTCATGTGTGTTCATAAGAACGGATGCGCCCCGGTCTGCAGCCTCTCGCAGCAGCTTCAAAACAAGATTTGTTGTTTCATCATCTAAATCTCCGGTAGGTTCATCCGCTATAATGATTTCCGGTTCGTTGATCAAAGCCCTTGCAATTACCATGCGGCGAAGCTCTCCTCCCGACAACTCATTGGAATACACGTCCCACAGATCCTCAATACCTACCATTTTCAGCAATTCTTTTGCAAAGGATTCTTTCTTTGAAGCGTCTTTATACAGAGAAACAGGGAGAAGAACATTTTCAAGTACGGTAAGGCTGCGAAGGCCGGTCTGCTCTTGCGGGATCATTCCGATATGTTTATTTCGGAATTCAGACCTTGCCTTATCTTCGAGCTCGTAAATATCTTTACCGTCGATGAACACCTTCCCCTCGGAAGGCTTCAGCAGACCTGCGAGGATATTGGCAAAAGTGCTTTTCCCGCTGCCGGAGCGTCCGATGATCTCCGTTAATTCTCCCTCCGGCAAAATAAAATTCGTTTTCTCAACGGCATTGAAGGTATTGGCGCTTTCTTTGTTCCTGAAAAAAGATCTTCGGATCCCTTCTGCAATCAGTTTCATTTATGCGTCCTCCCTTAACAGCAGCCCCGTTTCACTCTTTGTAATTCTGGCCGCAGACAGCAAAGCCGATGCGAGGCCGGAAATAACGGACAGTACCAACACCAAAACCCCGAGCAAAACCTTTGTGCCGAGGCTCAGCGCAAGAAACGGCAGATCCAATGAATTCCCCAGCGCAGCAGATAGCGGCACAGACGCCGGCGCGGCGATCAAAAGTCCGAATATTGCGCCGATAATACTGATAACTCCCGCTTCCGCTTCCATTATAACAAAGAGCATTTTTCGGGATGCGCCCAATGTTCTAAGAACTGCAAATTCTTTTTTCCGTTCATTTGAAAGAAGCGCAAAAACCGCTATAAGAATCACCACTGCCAATATCCATATTACGCCGACAAAAACTCCGATCACGCGCGAAACGCTGCCAAGGCCGTCGGCAATGTCGGCGATCATCGTTCTTGAAGACGTAGCCTGAACCTTGGTAATATGGATATTTATGTCATCCGCCACAAGATCAGCTTCATATCCGTCGGAGACCTTCAGAAGGACCGCCGATGCGGCGGTATCTGTATCCACACCCAAAAAGGCGTCGCTTTGCAGCAGAACAGAGGCGTTCTGAGCCATCTGCCTAACCGTATTCATATTTGCATAAACGGCGCTGTCAAGACCCGTCCCCGTTGCGGCAAGGCGGGCGGCTATACGATAATCCTCACCGTAAAACGTAAGCACTTTGTTTTCGGGGATATTTATATTTGCTCCGACAACGACTTCGCCGTCCGAGATAGTCGTTGAATATGTTTCAGCTATCCAGGGGCGTATTATAAAATCCGTTTCCGGATCAAAACCTATGATCTGTACGCGCGTTGAACAGCAGCTTGCCTTTGCAGACGTAAGAAAAAACTGTGTCGTATATGCTTCAACGCCTTCGGTCTTCGTGATTTTATCTATCTCTTTTGCAGACATATAATAATTTCCCGTGATCCCCTGCAAAAAAATATCGTCTACCGCGCCGTGACTTGTTGCCGATGCGGGAACAACAACGATATCCGCACCGAGGCGGTCCCGATAGCTTGAAAGACCGTTTTGCAAGCCGATGACCGTATCGGCTCCTATAAAGAGAAAGCAGGATAAAAGCAGGATAAGCACGATCATTGCGAAAGCGCGGAACGGTTTTCTTTTTATGTTTTTTAAAGCAAGCCGAAGTGCGTATTTCATGTCGTTTCCTCATTTCGTGATCTGCTGTGCTTATCCTTTGACGAGCGCGAATACCGGTAAATAATATCTGCCAGACATATGAGCGTCCAAATCACGCAGAAAACGATCGTCCAAAGAAGCGTCCTATGGCAATGCATAGACGAGTTTTGGCAGACGGCTATGACTCCGCCCGGGATCCTCATGGTGAAAATGGCTAGGCCTATCAAGGAAATGTCTATTCCCGTCTTTATTTTGCCGCTCGGCGCAACAATATGGATAAAAGACAGTATCAAAACGAGCCATGACGCCGCCTTCAATACTTCTCCCGCCCAATAGCATGACATCACGCTGTCTCCCATTGGGGCGCATACGGGGAACCAGAAACGAATGCCGATAAAAAACAGCACTGCAAAGATCGCAAGCACAGCGTCTGTCGCGGCAAATTCTATTTTCGATTTGTTGACGATCATTGCTATCCTCTTTTCCGTTTCCAGATGGCAAACGCATTTGCGTTGACCATAAGCTTCTCCGTATCTATCTTCTTGGGGCAAACATCTTTGCAGGCAAGTGATTTTCCGCATCCTTCAAAGGTATGCTGCCGATAAAGCTTTGCGATCTCGCGAGCCTCCGACGACGTCATTTCGGTAAGGAGTCTGGTGGTTATCGGAACCGAAGCCATGCCGAAAAAGCGCCCGTTTATATAAAAGTTCGGACATATTTCAAGGCAGCAGCCGCACTGGATACATTCCGACGCTTCGTATGCAAGCTCCCTGTATCTATCGCCCAGCTGCGCATCCTGATTAAGCCACAGGCGAAGCGTTTTTAAGTTCTCAAACAGTATCCTTCGATCGACGATAAGATCACAGATCACCGGAAATTTCTTCAGCGGTTCCACGGTTATAACTCGGTCTTTAAACTCCGATATACGCGTGTCGCATGCAAGACGCGGCCTGCCGCATATGACCATGGCGCAGGCGCCGCACTTTTTTTGCAGACAACTGCATTCCCACTCGATTTGGCGCGCGGGATTTTTGTTGATATCTGTCAGGTTTTCACGCTCATTTAATGCGCGGAGCGCGGAAGCCACCGTATCCGTTTCACTTTTTGTTTCAAATTTAAAATCCTGCCAATAGCTTTCTGTATTGCCGTTTTCCCGGCGCAGAACGGAAAGCGTCACCTTCACAAATCGTCACCTCCGTACCGGATATCTGCCGAATCAAAAGAGAGCCTAAGCTTCCCGTCAACGTACTGCGCCACGCTCTGCTTTTTGTATGCATCGTCGGGTTTGGGATAATCCGTTCTGTAATGTGCGCCGCGGCTCTCCCTGCGTTCAATGGCCGAACCGAGCATGGCAAGCCCCAGCATGGCGCGGGCTCTGTCAATACCGCTTATGCCTTTTTGTTCGCAAATTTTCAAGATCTCATTATATGCCTTTGTCATTTCCTCTGTTGTACGGATAATGCCAAGCCCGCCCAACAAAATCTCGCGCAGCTTTGCGCGCTGCGCCGGTGAAGATTCTTCTGCAACGGATCGAACGGAGCTCACAACTGCATTTCTCGCGTTTTGCATCGCTGCCTGCGCTGCCGTTTGTCCGCCGAAAATCGCGCCGAGCATGGAGTTGCCGCCAAGTCTGTTTGCTCCGTGATACTTGCACGCCGCTTCACCTGCGGCCAAAAGGCCCGAAATATTTGTTTCATGTCTGTCGTTCACCCGGATACCGCCCATAAAGAAATGTATGCCCGGGCTTACGGGTACAGGCTCGGTTTTCGGATCCAAATGCAAATAGGATATGATCTCCTCCCTTAGATCCGACAGCTTCCCGCTCCAAACGGATTCATGCAATCCTGTCATATCGAGATAAACTTCACCCATACACTTCGGGTCCTGCTTTACTGCAACAATTTCACGGGAAACCACATCGCGCGGCATCAGATTACCCAATTGGGGGTATTTTTCTTCCATGAAATACCATGGCGCATTATCTCTCAGGATAAACAGTCTTCCGCCCTCTCCGCGGGCCGCCTCGCTTATGAGCATTCGCTTATCGCAGATCTGCACCGTTGTTGGATGGTATTGAATAAACTCCAGATTTGCAAACGCCACGCCCGCCGTAAAAGCCAATGATGCGGCGTTGCCGGTATTTAGCGTCGTTCCCGTGGTCATGCCCTCAAAAAATCCGTTCAAGCCGCCCGTGCATAGTATAGTCACGCCTTCAAAGGACAAGCATTCCTTTGAATAGCGATCTATTACATGAATGGAACTAAGCGCGCCGTCAGATACGTTGACGCCTGACAACTCATGGTGCGGGTACCGTCTGATCAGCCCGGACGCTTCATATCTGCGCGCTTCGTCGATCAAAGCGGTCATAATGATTTTTCCGGTACTGCTTTTGGCATATGCTGTTCTCTTTTTTGCCTGACCGCCGAAATTCCGAAGGATAAGATCCCCGTTTTTGCTTTGAAAAGGCACGCCTATGCGCACCAGCTCACGCACGACCGCAGGAGCATTTTCAGTCAAGTTGCGGACAGCGCTTTCGGATTCCAGAAAAACGCCGCCGCGCATCGTGTCGGCAAAGTGTTCTTCTGTTGTGTCATTCTCTCCCATAGTATCCAAAGCAGCATTGATCCCGCCTTCCGCCAGAACAGACTGCGCCCGTTCCGACGGCTGCACTGAGATGAGATTGCATTTGACCCGGTTCTTGGCAAGAGTTATCGCGGCTGAAAGGCCCGAAAGCCCCGCGCCTACGACATTTACTGTTTTGTCATTGTTCATGGTAATTCCCTCAATACGCCGCCCAGCGAAGATAATAAATTGCAAACGCCGCCGCAAACAGGAGCAACAATATCGAGAGAATAAGCAGAAAATCTGCGGCAAACGATTTTGTATCTCTGATCCCCAAAGAGATCATAAGCGGTCTGATATTCGTAAGAATATGCAATGCGAGCGTTGCAACGAGCAGGATCTGTGATATCATTCTTCCCGTTGTAAATACCTGAAGCCGGTATGCGTCTGCATTGGATGACCTAAAGATCGCAATATGCATCACAAGCGGAATAAGAACGGCAAACCCGCTGATCCTGCGCACCCAAAAAAGAATATTGTCCTTGAAATACCCCGCGCTGGATTTTCGCCGCGCTTCCAAGGTCTGAAAGGTCAGTATAACGGTTACTATAACGTGCATTATGATAAAACCAACGCATATCCACGAAACGGCCTTAGGCGTATCCAGATCCGCTCCGGCCAGCTTAAGCCCGCCCGTGATCGCATGAATAAGGAAGGTGGCAAAGATGCCGATCACAAGAAACACATTGAGCTTTCTCATATCAATTCTCGACCCCCGCTATTTCAATCACGGCAATACCTGACGTTGTTTCATCGGTCGTAAGCTTTAACGCCTCCGCCATCTCTCGGGAAAATACCGCGACGTCAATGCAGCCCGCTTCGGCCTTGGACGCCAAAAGCGTCGGATCTTCCGTGCGAAGCTGCATCTGATTTTCAGGCAGCTGCGCTTGGAAACGCTCGGCCATTTGCCGGCCGCTTATATCGCCCTCTGCGACAACACAACGGATATCCTCAAATATAACCGGAAAATCCTCGTCCGAAAAAAAGGCCCGCCAGTTATCAAGTGTTTCTTCATGCAAAGAAGTATTCATAAGTACGATAAAATCACCTGAAGGTTGATCAGGCAGTTCTATGCTTGCGCTCGATACTGCCTCAACCTTGTCTTCAGATCCGAACGCGGGAAAATTTGCTAATATAGGAAGGACTGCAAGCAAAAAAACGCATAGAGCGACAAAGCCCGCATGCCGGATTGTTTTCATCGACCTCATAACGACTCCTTCTTAATTGTTTGCCGCAGCTTTTCCAAGCGCGTCGTTCACAGCCTCAACAAACTCGTTATATGAAATGGTCGCTCCGCTTATCTCATCAACGCCGTCGAGCGTTCCTTCATTCACCAGTTGCTCAGCATACTTCGCTGCAGCCTGTACGGCTTTCTGTGCTTTCAAACGGTTTTCTTTTGACAGATCTGCTCCGTAGCTTTCATCCTTTAGTGTGCCGTCTAGCTCAAAGAGCGTAAACGTACACGAAACGATTTGATTGTCGCGAATTATCAGCTCCGCCTGTCCGTAGCCCGAGCCGTTGCCGGTCTCATCTTCTTTAAAATCAGAGCTGCGCCCCGTATAAGTTCCGTCTGCATAATTTACGGGCTCATTCCCGCTTGAACATGCGGCAAGCGAAATACAAATGCAGAGCGTAAACAGAAAAGCAATAAGCTTTTTTGATTTTGTCATGACGGTATCCTCCCATATTTTTTATTATTCCGAAAAATGAGAATTGATTTTATCGGAAACTATTTTTCCGTGATCCAGGCGCACTATCCGCTGAGCGACCTCTCCTACTTCCGGGTCATGTGTAACAACGACCAGGCTGGTGCCTTCCTTGTGAAGCTGCCGGAAAATATCCAGCACGATGTTTTCATTTGCCTCGTCCAGATTTCCGGTAGGTTCATCGGCAAGAATAAGCTCCGGCGAGTTTATAAGCGCCCTTGCGATGCAGACACGCTGCTGCTCACCGCCCGAAAGCTGGCTCGGAAGATGCTTTGCGCGGTCTTTTAATCCTACTCGCTCCAATGCTTCCATCGCTTCTTTTTCATCGGGCATACTGTGATAGTACTGTGCCACCATGACATTCTCTACGGCGTTAAGATAATTGATAAGATGAAACTGCTGAAAGACAAGCCCGATTTTATCTCTGTGCAGTTCCGTTAATACCCTGCTGCTTTCCTTGGAAATATCGCGGCCGTCAAATATTACCTGCCCGGATGTGGGCTTATCCAGGCATCCGATAATGTTCATCATCGTGCTTTTACCTGAACCGGACGGCCCCATTATCGCGATCCATTCGCCCTTATCGATGCGAAGACTCACGTCGTCGAGGGCGTGAAGATCACCGTAGATTTTAGAAATGTTTTTAAGTTCCAACAAACTGCTCATAGCGTTTTATCTCCTTTATTCACCTTTAAGTACAAGCGCGGGGTCAACTTCTACTGCACTCCTTATAGGGATCAGACATGCAAGTCCCGTTACTAAAACAGACGCCGCGATAGTAATGGGAATAAGCAGCGGTCGGAACATTATCGAACTGCTGAACACATGCATGCTGACATACTGCGCAAATACATATCCCAAAATCGATCCGAGAATGCCCCCGATCCCGCCAAGCAGGAGTCCTTCGCTCATAAACTGACCGACTATGCTGGAATTGTAAGCTCCAAGCGCCTTGCGCAGCCCTATCTCGCGTCGGCGCTCCGTAATTACCGCCGTCATCGTAGTTGCAACGCAGATCATTGTCAGTATCAACACCACGGCGGTAACAATAAATACAAGAGACTGCAGCTTGGTAAGCACCGTGCTTTCCGATGCTGTCACGCGCTTTACAAGCTTTGCAAAAACGCCGTCAACGTTTTCACTGATGCGCTCAACATAACCGGACAGCTTGCTCTGCGTCGATGCAACGCTGACCTCGACTATATCATAGCCTCGCTCATTAAGAGTAAGGTCCTGAACATCTGAAAGTGTCACATATATGTATTCTTCTTCCGAGCCACCTGTCTCCAAGATCCCCGTCACGGTCAAATCAAGCATATGATCGCAATATGTCTCGCCTGTTTCGGGGTCCGTGTAGATCTCATAACTCGGGATACTCGATATATCAAGATCATCCGTGACCTCAAAGGTATTTATTGCGGATACAGTGTCGCCCGGCTGAATGCCGAGGCTCTCCGCGACCTTTGCCCCGATCAACGCCTCGCTGTTATCCGAAGGCATTTCTCCGTTTATATGCCAATAGGGACTTGTTTTAAGCACGGTGTCGAAATCAGTACCGGCCAACGTCACCGGCATATTGTGTATCTGCGTGTTTTCATATCTGTAGGGCGTACAGCCTTCCAGTTCCGATTCGGGAATACATGCGATCCCCGCTTTCAGCGCCTCATCCGAAATGCCCGCCTCGCCGGAGGGCGTCAGGATCAAGTTGGCGCCATAGCTTCTGAATTGGGCGCTCATCTGTCTCGGAACGTCGAAATAAATCAAGCCAAGTCCTGAAAGTATTGTTGCTCCGACCATAATAGCGAGAAGCGCAACTATCATTCTTGAACGCCGTCTTATCAATGATGCGACGATCATTCTGAGAAACATACGTCTTTTCTTGTTCATATTATCGTCTCCTTAATGCCCGCCGTGGAGCACTTCCGACGGACGCAGTCTCAGCAGCATTCGTATTGCCGGAATACTGCCGACAAGAGTGACCGCAACAATTAAAATCGCCACTATAAACGCGACCATTCCACTCATCTCGATAGACGACGAGAAGACCGTCTGACCGATAAGCTGCGCGAATGCGTATCCCATAAAATACCCGATGATCGCGCCCAAAACGGAAGTGATCAATACCTCTACCAATACCAATCCCGTTATTTGGCCGCTTCGTGCCCCCACAGCCTTGAGCAGCGCAAGTTCCTGAGCTCTTTCCATTACGCCGGAAGTTACAAGATTAGATATGCCCAGCGTAGCTCCTATCAGGCTTAAAAAAGCGATCAAAGACATAAGAAGCTCTGTTTTTTCCAATATCTTTCCTTCGGAATCTGCGATCTGGCGTATCGCCGTTGCAGACGCCTCGGGGATCGCCTCTTGTATCTGAAAGCATATGGAGCTTACATACGCGGTGCAGTACCAAAGATCGTATTCGTCACCCGAAAGCAAAGACGGATTTCTTGCCGCCTTCAGAGCCAATTCATCATCGGGCGACGTTATTGCGCTTACCTCTATTTTTTTGATAAGGCCGACTGTGTCGGTCAGGCGCTGCGCCGCCGAAAGCGTGGTATATATGCATTCGTCATCGTCGTCTCCGGATTCATATACGCCTATTACGGTAAGCGTCTCTGTTGAGCCTGTCGCCGTCAAAGCGATCCGATCGCCCGCAGTGATACCCAGCCTCTTCGCGGCGTCTTTACCGACCATCGCATAGGCGTCGCCGTCCAACGTTTGTTCGTTTAACCATTCGCCGCTCTCGATATCCCACCAGCTGCGCAAATTGATAACCCCGGTGTCTCTTTCGTAGATCGATCCCTTCTTAAGAAACTCGAAATGGTGATTGAACCAAGTTCCTATGACCTTGACCGATTGACCGTTGAGCGTACACGTCGTTTCCGTTTCCGGAGCAAAATCGGTAATATTATTCGCCCAAAAGATAGTAAGCAGTTCGCCTATCTTTTCTTCACTTATGTATTCTGTCTGTATATCATCGTTCTCGATATCGTACAATTTGCTGATCACAGCCTCCGATTGCGGAACTACGGTTATATTGGAACCGTAAGTCTTCAATTCTTCATTGATTTTATCTCCAACGTCAAGCATAACGTTCAGCATTGCCGTTGCGATCGACGCTCCCAATGCTACCGTCAAAGCGATCATCAGCATTTTTTTCCATTGACGTTTAAATGTGCCGCGTACCATTCTAAAAAACATGTCTTATTTTCCTCCCGTACAGGATGGCATTCCTTGTTATCTGCTTTATTTTTTGAAGTGTGACTCGTTGTTCACCATCTCTGTCACCGGAACAACGATATAGTTTTCGTTTATATCGTAATCTATAATGATCGGATTGCATCCGCCCTTCATGCCTATAGTCGTTTTATTCATAACTACCGAACACTTTTTGCAGACGATCTGTCCATCGTTGTTTTCATAATAACCGGCCTCTCCGCATATCTCGCAGGCGTCAAGGCCAACGCCATAATTGTTAGTATTTTCCTGTTTCAGCACGACGATAAACCGCACAAGATTTCCGTTCGGAGTCGTATAGCCGAAACGATGAAGATGTCCGTCGACCACCATGTCTAAAGGAACGCGCAGCTCGCTGTCCGCTCCCGCGCCGTCTTTCACGATCAAAGGTTCCTCGACCGGAGCCTCTTTTATAACAACGGTGTTTAACTGTACAAACAATGTCGCACAGAGGATCGAACATACAAAGCATATCAGCAGTACTACTGAATAACGTTTTGCGCTGCGCCACACGGCAAGCTGCTTACGACGCTCCGCTTTGGTCGAATACGGTTCCTTTGCGGTATAACTTCTGATCCAAAGAATAACGGATAGGATTATCAGTATGAAAAAAGACGCATAAGTGTACCACACGGAATTATTGTTGCTTGCTGCCGCAAAGTTAAACAGCGCTGCGCTGTCAACGATTTTTCTCGGCGTCAGGACAAGCATAAGCCGGGCAAAATTGTATATCGCATACATGATATTTAACAATGCAAATGAAATCACTAAAAGCTTGGCATACCCCTTTTTAGCCGAAAGCCGCGCATTTTTATAAGCGACGAAGGCTGAAACGAGACATACAAGGATACCAAGCAGATATCCGCCGAGCCGGAAAAGAAAATCCGTGGAGAGAAGTCCGTTCCCTCCGACGTCGAACTTAAAGGGGTATACGTATACATTCGGCAACGCGCAGTAAAGATAAGAAGCCGTAAGCAGCGCGATACCCGAAGAAATAACAATTTCCGCCTTCGATGCTTTTGCCGCATCGGGCGGTCTGTCAGCGAGTTTGCGAAATAAAACAACAAAGGCAACGAGCAGAAAAACAAAAATTGCCAGCGAAACGGCATAGCCATATGCGCCAACGCGCCAACCGCCGACGAGTCGGCTGTTATTTGTAATATACGCCCTTATTGCAGCAATTACAAAGCCGAGCGCAAGTCCGCAGCGTGCTATGAGTTGACCCTTTTCTCTGCAAAAATGATCAACGAACGCAAAAATCACTCCTATGAGAAGCGAAAGGGCGAATAGATCGCCTGTCACATTAATAAGATTAGTAAGCATTTCGTCACCTTGATTCTGTAATTTTTCGTCATGTTTTCGTCATATACGGCGGAGCTTGCTATATATCCGAAAACATGCGAATGGCTCTGGCAAGAACAGCATAGAATCTCTGCTCTCGCCAGAGTCCAAAGTTGCACAAAGCCCCGTAAACCTCAGCAACCGCACGGGTGGGTCAAATTATTCAGCCCAAGCCCCGTCAGTAAACTGCCAATTGTCATAAGTATAAACTATAGCAGCGGGGAAATCATGATCGTCGGGGCCGGTCTCATCGGTATGGATAAGGTATGTGCTCGAGTCGGGGAATTTCACCGTAAAGGTAACGGTATACATTCCGTCGCCGTCCATCTTAATATTTGCGCCATAGTGAGGACCGTCGGAAGCTGCCATCGGCATAAAAGTACCGCTTACGGAATAATCGCTGTCATTTTTAGTTACTTCATACTCAACCGTCAAATAAGGAACCCAGTCTCCGGTGCCGTATCCGAGGCCGTTCTGAAGAGCGGAAACATCAAGTTCAAGGTGGCAGTCATAGTCTTCGGCGTTATATCCGCCGGTCATATCGACAGGCTGAAAATATACAGCGTTCAGGTTAAGGAACTCTTGCTCTACACCGGAGAAAATCTCAACTTCGGTAAAGCCAAGGTCTTCACCGCCGTCGTCTGCCTGCTCTGCATCTGCGACAACCTCTTCCTCTTGTGCCGAAGCATCGCTGTTGCCTGCGCTTTCGCTGTTGCCCGAACTGCTGTTGCTGCAGGCAGCGAGACAAAGTACAAGCATCAAAAGAGTCAGCGTCAAAGCAAGAAGCTTAGATACTTTTTTCATTCGTATTACCTCCAAAAATATTCTTGTGATGATGTATTGCCAATAACCACTGATCGGATTTACGGGATCAGATCAGATGATTGTTGAATGGGAGTTGAGTGCGATCAACTTTTGCCGAGTCGTTTAAATGCTTTGGAATTCTTTCTTATCATCATAATAAACGTGATTATGGTAACGGCAAGAAGGATGATCTGCGGGACGAGCGTGATATAAGTGGGATATATCCCGAAGAACGCCAGTACGTCGTTGCCGTTCATCCACGAAAGGGCAGGTATAGTGCCGGCAAGATCCTGTACGACGCCTCCTATCGTTTCTGCCAGTCGGCCGTCCAAAAACAGCTCGAACATACCGGAACCCAGGAAAGCGATCGACATGACCGCCATCAAAATGCTCGTCGCCATAAAGAACGGCTTGAGCGGAAGCTTTACGCCGAACTTCCGAATAATGACGAATATTATCGCTACCGCCGCAAGTCCCACTGCAATGCCGCCGAAGACGGCAAGGTAGCCGTTATTCATAGAACCCGCACGGGAGAAGTACTGTTGACAGAAGAGGATGACCTCCGCCCCCTCGCGGAATACGGCGAGGAAAGATGTAAAGCCAAGCGCCCACATTTTGCCTTTGCTGGCGGATGCGGATACTTCTCCTGCTATGTAATTCGTCCAAGCCTCGGACTCCGACTTGGAGATCATCCAGTTGGAAACGTAGATGAGAACGACCACCGCAACAAGTGCAGTCACGCCCTCGACGATCTCCTGCGGGATGGAATTGCTGGTACTGCTTGTTATTGAATAAAGCAAAATTGCAAGACCTACGCTGGCGATCAACGCTATAACGGCGCCGAGATAAACATATCGCGTTCCGCTTTTGTTATTTGTTTTGACCAGATATGCAACCATTGCACCGACGATCAAAATAGCTTCCAGTCCTTCGCGGAGGATAATACCGAATACCGCGCCGAACGTAGCCCATGCAAGCCCGCTGCCGTTGTTGCCGCCGTCGCTGCTGTCGGCGGTCGAATAACCAAACAGGTCGTCCAAGATGTTCGCGTCTTCACGGAGCATACCGATAAGCGTGTCCACTTCCGCTTTGACAGTCTCAATATCGGCGCCGTTGTTAACGGCTTTTTTCATATTGGAAAACTGTAATTCAACTTCGTTGACTCGCGCTCCGGAGATATAGCCCATTACCGTTTTTTCAAATCCGGAGGTCTCATACCAGAAACCGTAGGAATTTGTAAACGGCTTGTAATAGCCGTCGTCGCCGTCTCGGACCGCTCCGGTTTCATAACGTCTGACGCCTTCGTTTAAAAGATTGGCTATCTGATCCGTTATATCATTGTAGGTGATCGTTTTTGAGCCGTCGGGATTGACCGCAGCCACATATTTCTTATATGATAAATAGTATTCGCTCGAACCATCCGTTTCGGCCGCATAAGCAGCCAGGGAGAAGGCGCTGATCGCAACCGCAAGCAGCATAAACATGCAAAGCAGCTTGCGCAAGCCCCTTTTTTTCATTATGTTTTCACCTCGTTTTGTTCTTCTCGTCTGATCGCAACCTTTTTTGCAAAAAAGCGGTCAATACGCGGCGGAAGACCGTTTACATTTTTCATGACATTCTGCAAGGGTCATCAGCGCGCAAAAACTCTCCCGGCTTACGGCGTGCTCCATATTGCACGCATCTCTTAAAGCCGTTTCTTTGTCTACGCCAAGCTCCACAAGCATTTCGTAAAAGCTGTTGTTTCTGTCTATTATTTCTTTTGCTATTGCCAACCCTTTCGGCGTCAAGACAACGGTATGATTCTCGCGAATTTTGCAATATCCCTCCTGCTGTAAGCTTTTTAAGCTTATGGATACTGTTGCCCTTGACACGTTTAACGCTTTTGCGATATCTGCGCCGCGAGCCGATCCCTGTCGAAACAGCAGATATATTGTTTTCATATAATCTTCAACTTTTCTTCTTTGTGTCACAGATATCTCCTTTCTTTACGACTACGATCGAGCAGGCTTTGATTCAGTACACAAAACGTTGTATCAAAAACCGCTGCATTATTTATGCAAATCTATGCCGCGGAAATATCATATTCAGCAAACACATCTTCTCGAAAAGCACGCCCATAAGTGCTGTCGTGTTCTTACGGCTGCGCTTCCGGGAAAGGTTTCGTTAGATTAAACTAACCTGCTGCCAAAAAAAACGATCGGCTCAACCGACTTTTAATATTATATAGTGCTCTCAAACGCGGAAGTGTTCTGAAATTAGTCTATACTAACTTGCAATCGTCCTAATATTAGCTTTTAAAGTTTGTGCCTTTCAATTATCGTAATAAAATGATATAGTGATTTTAGTTAGTTTAATCTAACTATTTATGGCGTCTTTAAGACGTTTTACGTCTTAAACCCCGCCTGTTGGCAGAATTCGGACTTAACTTTCCAACACGGCTCTGTCGCGATACAGCATTACACCGTTTAACATGCGAAAGGGCCTGTGCGTATATGGATTTCATGAAAACGCAATATACAATCGGGGTAAAAATATATGACAAAAGAACAATGGCGAGCGATAGAGCTTCACGATCCCTCCTATGACGGCAAGCTCTTCTGCGGCATAAAATCTTCGAAAATCATTTGCCGTCCTTCCTGCACTGCCAGAAAATACGAGCCTAAAGATATTATTATATTTAACAGCTTGGAGGACGCAGTAAACGCGGGCTTTCATCCGTGCAGCCGCTGCAGGCCCAATCTACCGGAATGGCATGGAGCAAAACAGGAACTGGCTTCAAAGGCTGAGGCATATATATGCGAACACTATTTTGAAAAGTTTTCGCTCGATTCCATTTCTGCGGCGCTGTATGTTGACAAGATCTATTTATCAAAAACATTTAAAAAGGTTACGGGCACGACCTTACTAAAGTACCATAACCAGAAACGCTGTGAAGAAGCATGCAAACTGCTTATGTCTACCGATTTAAGCATAGAGATAATTGCAGATCGTGTCGGCTATGCTACGCCTTCGCATTTTGCAAGGATCTTTAAAAGCATTTATATATCTTCTCCCAGCGCATACAGAAAACAATATTTAAAAAGTCTGAAAGATTGAATTCCGCCATACTTTGAAAGATGTGTACTCTCATATTTGTTTCGCCTCCGCTGACGATCCGTGATTTTTACGGCGCGTCGGCGTTTTTTATATTTTTAAACCGGCAGTTCAACAAGAAGCGGCGTAAGGGTAACGGCTGTCGGCGCAAAAAAGAGAATACCGCCGCATAAACGGGGTACTCTCATAACAGAACGGACGCCGGCCTGTTTTAAAAGCCGACGTCCGAATATGGAGCGGATGACGAGGCTCGAACTCGCCACATCGACCTTGGGAAGGTCGCGCTCTGCCAGATGAGCTACATCCGCGTATGAAGGATTATACACCAACAAAAGCGCGGTGTCAAGACTCCGGAACGCGTTATGGAAAAAAATGTAATAACTATCGACGGCCTATCACTGTTTTTTCGGCATTATCTCAATGCCGAATTCTTTTCTCATTACCTCTCCGAACGCTGCTATCGGAAATCCTACAACATTCCAAAAATCGCCTTCTATGCCCTCTATGAGAAGCGCGCCCAATCCGGATATGCCGTATGCGCCCGCCTTGTCTAGCGGCTCGCCCGTTAGTACATATCTCTCTATCTCATCGTCGGAAAGGCTGCGAAACTTAACGACCGTGCGGCAGGCGCGCGATACTGTCTTTTCTTCGTCCTTTACGCAAATGCCCGTGTATACCTCGTGTGTTCGTCCCGAAAGAGCGTGAAGCATGCTTACGGCGTCGGAGGCGTCCTTCGGCTTGCCCATGATCTTCCCGTCGAGCACTACCACGGTATCGGCCGAAACCACCGTGCCGCCCGTGCGCGCAAATACGTTTTCGGCTTTGCCGCGCGAAAGCTCTAAAACGGCTTTCGCGGGGTCATGCTCGCTTGTGCTCTCACGGGCATTTGACGGCACTATCGTAAAATCCAGGCCGAGGTCGGTAAAAATCGCTTTTCGTCTCGGCGACGCCGAGGCAAGAATAAGTTTTTTCAAAAAAATCACTCCCGTGCCGAACAAAGCCGCGCTTTCTCACGCGGCTTTGTATCTCTTTTTGTAGAATTATATTACTTCTATAATTACTTCGTTATTATCCTGTAAAGCAGTACGGCCATCTCCGCGCGTGTGATGTTCGACTTCGGATTTAACTTGCCGTCGGAACCTAAGATGTAGCCTGCGCGAACAAGCGTTGCCACAGCTTCGACCGCGTAGCCCGACACGTCGCCCCTGTCAACGAACGATGCAATGTCTGACGCGCTGCCCTTTTTAGGGCTTTCGCCCGCCTTTTCAAGCACACGCACAACAAGCACCATCGCATCCTCGCGCGTAAGCGACGCTTCGGGGTCGAACAGATTATTGCCGCCGCCCAGCGCTATTTCGTTGGACTTTGCCGCAAGTATTGCCGCCGCGTAATAAGACGACGGCGAAACGTCGGCGAACTGTTTCGTATTGCCTGACGCCTCGAACCTGAAGGCGCGCTGGAGCATAAGGATAAAATCACCGCGTTTTATGTTGTTCATCGGGCTGTATGTCCTTTCGGCAGTACCCGTAACTATGCCTTTTTCGTAGAGATAATCTACGCCCTGCACCGCCCACGAAAGGCTGCTGCCCACGTCGTCAAAATGCGCCGAGCCTCCGCCCGAGTTTTCGCCTACAGTTATTACCACGCTGCCCGCAAACGACGTTCCGTCCGTTGCGTAGCCTGTGTAGCTTATCGTTGCGCTGCCATTAAAGCCTGCTTCGGGCACGAAGCTTACTGTTGAAATATTGGGCGAAGTGTTAAAGTAGTAATTCGTTCCCGCCGTCACGGACGTTCCCGATGCTGTCTGCGAGTTGTAATCGGTGTAAAGCTTACCTGCCGCCGCGTTCGGTATTGAGAAGTTTATGTATGAGAGCGTTTTGCCCGTAGCTCCGTAGCAAGCCGTATTGAAATCGTTTACGGCGAACGAAACAGGCGTACCCACGTCCGTCTTATAAGATATTCTCGTAGCCGTTTTGGTCGTATCGGTGTTTGTTTCGGTGTTTGTATTCGTATTGCCGCTTCCCTGTGTAACAGTTATCCTCATCGTGCCGCTGAAGCGCACACCCTCAACGTCATATCCCGTAAACGATATGTTGAACGTGCCCGTATAGCTTGAATTCGGCACAAAGGTTATGTCGCTTATAAGCGGCGTCGAACCCGAACGGTAGTAGTTCGTGCTTGAGTTCACTATAGTTCCCAGAGAGGACGCAGAGTTGTAGTTTACATAAAGCTGGCCGTACGTCGAGGACGGAGGCGAAAATCTTACATAATCGAGTATGTCCCCCGTGATGCTTCTTGACATCGAGTTGAAGTCGGATGCGTTGAGCTTTACGGAAGAATCGTTTCTTAGATTATAAGTTATTATATCGTTTTCCTCATCCGTCGCAGTAGATGAACCTGTTATCTTTATCTTTATTTCGCCTTCAAAGCTATCGTTATCCGTGTCGTAGCCCGTAAATTTATACGTTACCGTCGCGCTCGTTTTGGTGTTCGGCACAAAGGTTATATTAGCTATCAGGTCGTCGCTTCCCGCATAGTAATAATTCGTTTTCGCCGCCACGGGATTCCTTGTCGATGACGTTGAGTAGTTGTAATAGAGCCTTCCGTAAGACGTGCTCAGGCTGTCAAATCTTATGTGATCGAGCGTCGAGCCGGTCTCGTTCTTACATAAACTATTGAAATCGGCTCTTCTGAACGTAACTGTGTTTCCGTTCACAACAGTGTAGGTTATCACCGAGCTGTCGCTTTCGTTTACCGTTATCTCAACGTATCCCGTGTAGCTGTCGCCGCTTGAGCTGTATCCCGTGTAAGACAGAGTAAACGTGCCGTTGTAGTTCTCGTTCGGTACGAACGAGATGCTGCCTATCTTGGGCGTGCTCGTGCGGTAATACTTAGTGCTTGCGCTTACCGCAGTTCCCGTTGAGGTTGTAGTCGAATAATTGAGATAGAGTCTTCCGCGCGAGGTCGCGGGCAGCGCGAACGTAACGTAATTTAAGTTGTTGCCTGTTGCATCGATGCAGGCGTTATTGAAATCGGTGACCTTGAAAGTAACGTAATCATCGCTGTTCAGCTCATAAGATATGTCCTCTGCGCTTCCCGTGTTGGACGAACCCGTGACCGTTATCACGATGTTGCCCTCATACATAACGTTGCCGTTGCTCTCGTACGCCGTGAACGGTATGCTTATATCTCCGGTAAATCCGCTTCTGGCCGAAAAGCTCAGGTTTGCGATATTGTTCGTGCTCGTTGCGCTGTAATAATACCGCGTGGAACCCTCGTCCTTTGCGGCGAGCTGAGTTTCGTTTGAGGTAGATTTAGCGCAATATATGTATCCCTGCGTAGACCGGGGTATTTCGTTTATTACTATATATGTGGGCGTGAGCCATCCGGATGATGAAGACGCCCTGTATCGGAAATCGGATGCCGAGAACTTCACCGAGCCGTTCTTCGTGCAGCTGTATTTTACCGTTCCGGTGCTTCCCTGCGTTTTGACCTTTACGATTATCTCTCCGTTGTAAAGCACATGGCTCGACGTATCGTAAGCGGCGTAATAGAGAGTTATGTCCTGCGCCGAAAGCGAAGCTGTCGGCACGAACGCCACTCTGCCTATCTGCGTTGCCGCAGATCCGCTGGTGTAAAGGTTGCCCGTATCTGTGCCCGCAGTTACTCTCGTGCCGGGATTCGTCGCCGACACGTAATTCTTATAAAGAACGCCGTACGTTGCCGAAGGAGCCGTTATTATTACGTGATGGAACGACGAAACGGAGTCGTATTTTTTCATCACATTCGTAAAGTCGGCCGCATTGAATACGATCGCTTCTCCCGCCTCTACAGAATACGTTATAACGTCGGGATCCTTTGAAGACACCGTCATTTTTATCGTACCGGCAAGCTGGGTGCCGTCGCTTAAATATGCCGAATAATTAACGGTATCGTTGCCGTATCCGCCCGTCGATTTATACAGCACGTTCGATATGGACGGGCCGTCGTTTGCGTTTACATAATAATCATTCGTCTTCTGTACCTCCTCGCCGCTTATCATAAGCGTACCGAGAGCCGGAGGCACTGTGAATCTTACGCGGGTCAGAGTAACGCCGGCAGGCAGATCGTTCATCGCCGCCGAAAAATCGACCGCTCTGAAGCTTACGCTTTCGCCTTCTCTCACGGTGTAATTTATCACCGATGTGGTGGGAGCTATCGTTTCAGACGTTACTTTAAGCGTAACCTCTCCTATGGGAGAGCCGTTTCTTACGTCGTCGTATGCATGAACACGATACGTTACCGTACCGCTTCCCGAAGCCGAAAACGAAAGATTATTGAGTTCGGCGACGGTCAGTATCTTACCGTCGTATTCCGCATTGCCGAGCTTCAGCATACCCCATGACGGATTTGTTCCCGCTATCTTCACGCCTGCGAGCGGTTTGCCGTCGTTTTGCGTGTAGAACAGGGAAAACTCAGACGAAGGCAGGCTGACGCTGCCGCCTGCGTTCACCGTCTTTGTGATGACTCCTTCGAATACTGCCGGTACAGAATCGGCGCGCACTGCATTTACTACATAAACGGTCCTGTAAGTCGCGCCGCTTTCATCTCCGTCCACGGTATAGCTTACCGTAAGGTCAACGGCGCTGCCGTCTATTGAAGCGGGGCCGGAAAATTCAAGCGAAATATCCGAAAAGCCTGCGTTTGCCGTAAAGTCGGTGCCGCTTGAAAGCTTTATTGCCCTATCCGCATACGAATAAGGTACCGTAAGCGTTATCGGGTCCTCCGGCGAGGATACGCTTACCGTTTTAGTCACAAGGTCCGAGCGCGTCAGGGTGCGAAGCACGCTCATACCGTCCTGTGCCGTCGTATCGGCAGCCATGGCTGCAGGCAGCGTACACAGAAGCATTGCCGCGACAACTATCACGCACAGCGCCCGTCTTACTGAAAATTTCATAATACCCCTCCTTAAAAGGCTCTATAACTTATCCGACGCGCAAGACGTCAGACGGTTTCAAAAAGATTATGTATACTTGATTTTTTGTTCTATATTTTGTTCTATATTCTTAAAATATGCTATATGACCGCTTATGTCAAGCTTATTTGTTATGTAAATCTCAAAAAGCTTTTCCCCGCTGAGATCGGCTTTTGTTTTATCTAGACGTCTCTTCCGACAAGCATATTCTTAATCATTATATAACAAAAACATAAAAAACACAATTAAAAACATATAAGTATATTATAATATTTTTTATTTTCTATATATTAGGTTTTATTTGTGTTATAACAGAACGCTCCGAGGCGGCCGAAAGCAAAAAACGGCAAATTATTTATATATAAATTGTTTATAATTACGTAATAGATTTTTTAAGCGTCGTGTAATATAATATTTTTTATGAAATCAAAAAACAGTTTACAACGGAGGACAGAATGGGTTTTTTAAACAAGATATTCGGCACTAACAGCCAAAAAGAGCTGAAGCGCATGAATCCTATCATAGATAAAGTCGAAGCTCTCGACGCGCAGTTCTCACAGATGAGCCAGGCCGAGCTTCGCGGCATTACCGACAAGCTCAAGGCGCGGCTTTCGGCCGGTGAAACGACCGACGATATACTGCCCGAGGCGTTCGCCGCCGTGCGCGAAGCGGCGTGGCGCGTTTTGGGGCTAAAGCATTACCGCGTGCAGCTCATCGGCGGCCTTGCGCTGTATCAGGGACGCATCGCCGAAATGAAGACTGGCGAAGGCAAAACGCTCGTCGCTACTCTCCCCGCCTACCTTATGGCGCTCACGGGAGAGGGCGTTCACATAGTAACCGTCAACGACTACCTTGCCAAGCGAGACAGCGAATGGATGGGCAAGATATACCGTTATCTCGGGTTAAGCGTCGGGCTCGTCGTAAACGGACTCGAACATTCCGTAAAGCAGGCGGCCTACGCCGCCGATATAACTTACGGCACGAACAACGAGTTCGGCTTCGACTATCTGCGCGACAACATGGTCACGCGAAAGGAAGCCATGGTGCAGCGCGGCCACGCCTTCGCCATAGTCGACGAGGTAGACTCTATACTTATAGACGAGGCGCGCACTCCGCTCATCATTTCGGGACAGGGCGGCGACTCTACGGAAATATACGAAAAGGTTAACCGCTTCGTAAAGGGTCTTCGCCCGATGCGTATAGTCGAGCTTGACGACAAGGAGTCTTACGACGACGTCGAGGCCGACTATATCGTTGACGAAAAGGCGAAGAACGCGACGCTCACTCCGCGCGGCGTTAAAAAGGCGGAGCAGGCGTTCAACGTTGACAACCTTATGGACCCCGAGCATATGCGCCTGCTTCATCATATAAATCAGGCAATACACGCCTACGGTGTAAAAGTGAAGGATATCGACTACGTCGTAAAGGACGGCGAGGTGCTTATCGTCGACGAGTTCACGGGACGCATAATGATAGGCCGCCGCTACTCCGAAGGACTTCACCAGGCTATCGAGGCAAAGGAGAACGTGCCCATAAAGAAGGACAGCCGCACGCTTGCGAGCATCACGTTCCAGAATTACTTCAGATTATATAAAAAGCTCTCCGGCATGACGGGTACGGCTCTTACCGAGGAGGAGGAGTTCAGAGAAATATATAAGCTCGACGTGGTGGAGATACCGACGAACAAGCCCATGATACGAAAGGACAATCCCGACGTCATATACCGCACCGAGGCGGGCAAGTTCAAGGCCGTAGTGGAGATAATAAAGCAGTGCCACGCAAAGGGGCAGCCTATACTCGTCGGCACTATAACTATAGAAAAGTCGGAGCTTTTGTCAAAGCTTCTTAAACGAAACGGCATACCCCACGAGGTACTCAACGCAAAGAACCACGAAAAAGAGGCTTATATAGTAGCGCAGGCCGGAAAGCCCGGCGCCGTAACGATAGCCACCAACATGGCCGGACGCGGTACCGACATAATGCTCGGCGGCAACGCCGAATTCATGTCGAAGCGCGAAATGGAAAAGGAAGGCTTTGACGAGCGCCTTATCTTTGAGGCGACCGAATTTTCAGAGACGAACGACGAAGATATTCTGCGCTCGCGCAGCCGTTACGCCGAGCTGCTTGCAAAGAACAAGGCTCTCATAGCTCCCGACGCCGAAAAGGTGCGCGCGGCCGGCGGGCTTTACATTCTGGGCACGGAGCGTCACGACAGCCGCCGCATAGACAATCAGCTCCGCGGACGCGCCGGACGACAGGGCGACCCCGGCGAATCGAGCTTCCTTATCTCCCTTGAGGACGACATCGCGCGTCTCTTCGCGGGCGAGAAGTTAAAGCCCATAATGGCTACGCTCGGCTTTGACGACGACGAGCCCATCGACCACAAGATGGTATCGAGCATCATTGAGAACGCTCAGAAGAACGTGGAAAGCCAGAACTTCGGATACAGAAAGAACGTTATAAAGTTCGACGACGTATTGAACCAGCAGCGCGAGATAATCTATTCGCAGCGCCGCCAAGTATTAAACGGCGAAAATATGCGTCCTATCATAATAAAAATGATAGAAGACACGATAAACGACGACGTGGCGCTTTATGCGAACTCAGATATTCCCGATGAGTGGAATATAAAGGGCTTAAAAACGCAGTTTGAAGGTCTTTTCCTCACCCGCGACGACTTAAACTACACGACAGAGGACTTCGACCGTATTACGAGAGACGATTTAAGCGACTTTCTTCATACGCGCGCGCTCGAGGTCTACGAGGCGAAGGAAAAGCGCATAGGCGAAGACATCATGCGCCAGCTTGAGCGTCTCGTTCTTTTGCAGAACGTTGACAACAAGTGGATGGACCATATTGACATGATGGATCACCTGCGCCAGACCGTAAACTTACGCGCCTACGCACAGAAGGACCCGCTCGTCGAGTACAAATTCGAGGGCGCCAATATGTTCGACGAGATGATACAAAGCATAAAGGCAGATACCGTGCGCTATGTATATCTCGTGGAATTGAGAGAGAGAAAACCGGCTCAAAGCCGCCCCGCAGCGCCTCAGAATTTAAAGACGAACCGCGACGGCGGCGACAATTCCAAGGCCGGCTCCGGCAAACCCCAGCCCGTTAAGGTGGGCGTAAAGGTAGGCCGCAACGACCCCTGCCCCTGCGGAAGCGGAAAGAAGTATAAAAAGTGCTGCGGCGCGTAAGACGATATAAACCATAGACGACGAGGTATATATGATACGATTTGAAGAATTAAAGCAGAAGCTTATCGCCATGAAGCCCAAAATCGAGGAGCTATCGGAAGCGCTCTCTTTAGGCAACGCGAAAAAAGAGATCGCCGAGCTTGAAGAAAAGACTGCCGCCCCCGATTTCTGGACCTCTCAGGACGGCGATAATCAAAAGATACTCCAGCGCATATCGGAGCTCAAAGCAAAGGTCGAGGCCTACTCGAGCCTTTATAATAACTGGGAAGACACGCTGACGCTTACCGAAATGGCTCTCGAAGAGCAGGACGAGTCAGTTTGGGACGACGTGGAGTCGGCATACGGCGAGGTCTCGGAGACTCTTGATAAAATGACGCTCGACACGCTGCTTTCGGGGCCTTACGACAAGAACAACGCGATACTCACGTTCCACGCGGGCGCGGGCGGCACCGAGGCGCAGGACTGGGCGGAAATGCTCTACCGCATGTACACGCGCTACGCGGAGCGCCATCATTTCAAGGTCAAGCTCGTAGACTTTCTCGACGGCGACGAAGCGGGCTTAAAGAGCGCGACCGTGCTTATAGAGGGCACCAACGCCTACGGCTACTTAAAGAGCGAGGCAGGCGTACACAGGCTCGTTCGCATCTCGCCTTTCGACGCCTCCGGCAGGCGTCACACCTCGTTTGCCTCGCTTGAGGTAATGCCCGAGATAAACGAGGATATGAACATAACGATAAGTCCCGACGATCTTAAGGTCGACACGTTCCGCTCCTCCGGCGCTGGCGGCCAGCATGTAAACAAGACGGAGTCGGCCATACGCATAACGCACATACCTACGGGCATAGTCGTTGCGTGCCAGACGGAGCGAAGCCAGCATCAGAACAGGGATACCGCCATGAAAATGCTCATATCGAAGCTTGTCGAAATAAAGGAACGCGAGCATCTCGAACGCATCGAGGACATCAAGGGCGAGCAAAAGGAAATAGCTTGGGGCTCACAGATACGCTCCTACGTTTTCATGCCGTATACTCTTGCGAAGGATCACCGCACGGGCTACGAATCGGGCAACATAAACGCCGTTATGGACGGCGACATCGACGGCTTTATAAACGAATACTTAAAGCAGCTAAGCCAGGGAAAGCTTTGATCCGGACTTACGAAGATAAAAAATCAAAAGCGGCTCTTATGATACAAAAAAGCGCATAAGAGCCGCTTTTTTGTTATGGTACAAATGATATGTGACAAAAGAGAATGGAAATCCAACTCGAACATGGTATGATGAAGTTACCACACAAATCAGCCATGAAAGAGATGAATTTCCATGACCAGTTTAGCATCTAGCGCGCATTTCCGTCAACAGGTAATCAAGTATTCAGAGAAGAACGGAGCAACAAAAGCCGCAAACCGA
>JAFQZS010000048.1 GCA_017405765.1 Clostridia bacterium | reverse complement strand
GTGGACGAGTATTATGATACATCGTCTCTCCCCGCACGGGGAGAGTGGATTGAAATCTCTATGCCTGTTTTGTCTAATGCTTGGATTAAAGTCTCTCCCCGCACGGGGAGAGTGGATTGAAATAAAATGAGCTGCAAATCACAACTAGCACGATGAGACGTCTCTCCCCGCACGGGGAGAGTGGATTGAAATCACTTGAAGCAGTGCCAACAGTTTCAAAATTATACGGTCTCTCCCCGCACGGGGAGAGTGGATTGAAATATCATGGCTATAACGATATTGCCCGTCTCAACCGGGTCTCTCCCCGCACGGGGAGAGTGGATTGAAGTTTTTATTTAACGGAGAGGAATCGCGACCCGCCCTGCGCCGCAGCGCAGGTCGAATCCCACCCTGTCCGCCAATAAAAAAACCGCCCGCGAGGCGGTTTTTTGTTGTAAACGCGCCGGTATCCGGATGGATACGGGATAAAATTTCTTTTATCTTTTTTGGGGAACAAATATAAAATTTCAGCGACAAAATTGAAAACACTGGCTGAAAGTTTAGAAAGGCTATGTTAAAAAGCTTCCATTATGAAGTATAATCCTCAATAAACCGCGCCGCATCCTCTTTTGAGTAGAGCTTAAAGCCAGATGAGAACAGTTTGAGATCTTCGGGTGACAGGGCCCTTACGTTCACGTCGAGGACCTTCTCGACTTTTCCCGTTTCGGGCCGAACGAGGCACAGCCTGCCTTGGAGTATAACTGCAGTCATGTAGACAGGCGACTTTGCTTCGTCCGAAAATGCCGAAACGGCGAATGAAGACGCATCATCCGAGCGCGTGTTATAATATTCCGAAGAAGACAGGGGC
This sequence comes from Clostridia bacterium, assembly GCA_017405765.1. NCBI lineage: Bacteria > Bacillati > Bacillota > Clostridia > Clostridia bacterium. The sequence goes on along the minus strand of JAFQZS010000048.1, from coordinate 44,033 downwards.
GCAAGCGGAGAGTTATGTGAAAGGGGGAAAAGCGCCCAGATAAGCGAAAGGCATAAAACAGCCGGAAGCAAGAATAAATACGGCTTATTCATTATAAATACCTCGTATGGAAATGTTTTTTTAACTTATAATGATATTGTGTATTGAATTTGACAAAACTATTCTGCAGTAATATAATATACTATAAATATATTTTTGTTAAAATGTGTAGAGCGAAAAACCCGGCTTGGTGTTTTGGCACGAAGGAAATAACACCTTTTTTTGCATTTTTTAAAAAATGCGGAGGAAGCAAATGAAAAAATTTCTTAGATTTCTTATTAACGTAGCGATCGTACTTGTACTGGTTATCGTTATTTGTGTTGTCGCTTTATTTGTTTATGCGAACAATTTTAAGAACGATGCATTTATCGACGATATTGACAATCTGACTATGAACCTTGCTACGGTCATATATGCATACGACGATAATGTGGGAGATTATGTTGAGATAGAGCGCCTGCACAGCGGCGAGAACAGAATATGGGTAGATTACGATGAAATACCCCAGGATCTTGTCGACGCATTTGTTGCGATCGAGGACAAACGCTTCTGGAAGCATCATGGAGTTGACTGGAAGCGCACGATAGGCGCCGTTGCGGGATTTATTTCCGGCAACGATAATTACGGCGGATCTACAATAACCCAGCAGTTCGTAAAGAATATAACGGGCGACAATTCTCACAAGCCCAGCCGAAAGATACGCGAGATAGTGCGCGCAACACAGCTTGAAAACAGGCTTGAGAAAGAACAGATAATGGAGCTTTATCTTAATACGCTCTATGTCGGGCAGAATTATTACGGCGTTCAGGCGGCGTCGCAGGGGTATTTCGGCAAGGACGTAAGCGAGCTTACTCTGGCTGAATGCGCGTCTATCGCCGGCATTACAAATAAGCCCACGAAGTATAATCCGTTCCTTAACTATGACAATAACGTAGAACGCCAACGTATTATATTGGCAGAGATGCTCGATCAGGGCATGATAACGCGCGAGGAATATGACGCCGCTCTGGCAGAGCCGCTCATATTGAACGCCGGTACACAAAAGACCGAGGCGTCAAGCTATCAGTCGTATTATGTGGATCAGGTAATAGCAACGGTTCTTGAGGATCTTCAGGAGCAGAAGGGCTATTCGCGCGCAGCAGCTACAAATCTTTTGTATTCAGGCGGTCTTAAAATATACTGCATGATGGACTTTAACGTACAGGCGGCCGTGGATGCGGTGTTCTCGGATACGTCAAATTTCCCGACGCTGGAAGGCGAGATACAGCCTGAGGCGGCGATAGCCATAATCGATCCGACAAACGGCGACGTAGTAGCAATGTACGGAGGCAGAGGACCGAAAACGGCCGACCGCGTTTTAAACAGAGCAGTTCAGACAACTCGTTCGCCGGGCTCTTCGATAAAGCCGATAGCCGTATACGCTCCGGGAATAGAGAGCGGCGCGATAACAGAGGCGTCCGTTTATGACGACACCCCGCTTTATGAGGAATATCCGAAGAATTACTACGACCATTACAAGGGACTTGTTACGGTAAAATATGCAGTGGAGCAGTCGATAAATACCGTGGCCGTGAAGATAGTTAATCAGATGGGCGCGGAAACTTCGTGGAACTTCCTTAAAAACAATCTTCATGTATCCAGTATAGTTGAGGCTGACAAGGATCTGGCGCCCATGGCGCTGGGCGGACTTACTAAGGGAATTTCCGTTTTGGAGCTTGCCGCAGCATACGTTCCGTTTGACAACGACGGCATATATAACAAACCCAGAATATATTCTCAGGTAGTAGACGGAAAAGACAATGTTATACTTGAATGCGCGAAGGAGTCGAGCGTTGCAATGAGCTCGGAGACGGCGTTTATAATGAACGATATGCTCCAGGGCGTTGTGCAGTCGGGCACCGGAGCGGGCGCAAGGATAAAGGGCGGCGCGCAGCCTGCCGCAGGCAAAACGGGTACGACCGACGACGACTTTGACCGTTGGTTCGTAGGATACACGCCTTATTATGTGGGTGCTGTGTGGTTCGGATACGATCAGCCGAAATCCGTATCGGGCGTTTCTTCTAATCCGGCGCTCCAGCTTTGGAGAAAGGTAATGGAGAACGTACACGCAAATCTTGAGGTGAAATACTTCCCGGCCGACAACCCAAAGGTCGTAACGGGATATTACTGCAAGGACAGCGGAATGCTGCCCGGATCCTACTGCAAGCTCGATTACCGCGGCGGACGTGTGGGAACGGCGCTGTATATAGACGGTACGCAGCCGACAGAAACGTGCGGCGTACATTACCTTGTTACGATGGATAAAACGACTCATCAGATAGCAACGCCTTATTGCCCGAGCGGAAATCTTATCTCGGTTGCGCTGCTTAACGTATCGCGGCCGACGTATGTAAATACGCTGGACAGCCCGTATGTCGTGAGAGTCGGTTCGGGAGGCAGGATAATCTACGCTTCGTCGGGACTTTCGTCGCTGTGCAGCCGCCACGGCTATCATGAGCCGGAGCCTGCGCCGACGCCCGTCGAGGAGGAATACACTGAGCCTGCGCCGGAGGAATATCCCTCCGATGCGGCGGAGGTCGCGGTAGAATGAATAAAGTGCCGAAAGCCAATGGCTTAGGCTGTAACTATAAGAAAATCATGTATTGTTTTTAGTGCGTCGGCCGACGAACGTTTTAGATCTGTTTATGCCTTCTCAATAAGAAGCTTAACGATCTCCGAAACGATTTACTAAAGTCCGCAGACGAGACTTACTGGAAGGTGTTTTATGCTCGGCGTATACAATTATACCGTCATCCTGACTTATGCAGGAATGATCATAGGTTTTACCGGCATTCTGCTTGCAACGCAGGGAGATCTGCGTGCGGCGCTCATATGTCTGGTGATCGCCGGCGTGTGCGATATGTTTGACGGCACTCTGGCGTCTACCATGAAGCGTACGGCGAAGGAGAAACGCTTCGGCGTTCAAATCGACTCCTTCAGCGACCTTGTTTGCTTCGGCGTCCTGCCTGCGCTGATTGTTTGGTATGCCGCAGGTCGAAGCGCTTTTGTCATTGCTTCCTGCGACGTATATATGCTTTGTACGCTTATACGTCTGGCATGGTTCAACGTGGACGAGGAGGAGAGGCAGCGGCTGGAGTCCGGCCCGCGTCGGTTCTATCACGGCCTTCCCGTCACCATGGCGGCGCTCGTTTTTCCGGCGCTTATGGCGGCAGGACATATCTTTTCGTGGCCGATACGCTGGATAGCGCCGATACTTCTTTTGGTTATGTCCTGTCTGTTCTTGACGCCGTTCAAGATACGAAAGCCGCGCTTCAACCGCCAAGCCGCCGACGATGCTATTTGCGGCGAATCGGACGGTGAAGCTTCGGAGGGAAGGATCGTGAAGGAAAGCGGCGGCGTGATCTTCCTATACGGCTCCGCCGTGGGACATGCTTTGCTTCGCCTGATGCTGAGCGCTCCGGTGCAGCGGGCAGTAGTGCGTTTTCTCTCTTCCGGCGCGTCGAGACCGTGGATAGGAACGTATGCGCGAAATCATAATATCAAGCTGGAACAAGGAAGCGCGTATCGAAGCTTCAGGGATTTCTTCTGCCGGAAAATCGAAAAGGACGACGTGGACTTAACACCCGACCATCTTATTAGCCCGTGTGACGGCTGGCTTTGCGCGTTTCCGATATCTTCGGATAAAAGCTTCATCATAAAGGGTATACGCTATCAGCTCGACGAGCTGCTTTTGGATACTGACTCGGCGCAGCTGTTTTCCGAAGGGGACTGCCTTATCATTCGCCTGACCCCTTCCGATTATCACCGCTACTGCTACATAGACAGCGGCCTGCAAAAGGAAAACAAATACATAGAGGGCACGCTTCACAGCGTACAGCCTGCTGCTCTCGAACGCTATCCGGTCTACACGCTAAACCGACGCTGCCGAACCATTTTCCAAACGGATAATTTCGGCACGGTCGCTCAAATCGAGGTAGGAGCCATGGCTGTCGGCGGTATCGTCAACCATCATGAGAACTGCCGCGTTCAAAAGGGCGACGAAATGGGTTATTTCGATTTTGCCGGATCCACCATCGTGCTTCTGTTTCAGAAGGACCGCATCAGGCTTCTGCCGCAGCTACAGTCATCATTGAATGACGAAGAGGAAGTAAGAGTGGAGTACGGCAAGCAGATAGGCACGGCGCTTCCGAGAGAAGATATATGAATTAAACGTCGCCAACAAAAGGAAGGAACGTTGACATGATATTCAAAAGAAACGGGATATGCCCGGTTCTGTTTAAACTGAGAATATGCGGCGAAAACTGATTTGGGGCGTTATCGCCGTTGCGATATCTGTACTCGTTATTCGGGCTGTGTTTGCACAGAGTGCGACGCTGTCTTTGGAGTCGCTGTTATCGACTGTGCTTGCTACGCCGCCACAATGGATGCTTCTGATTTTTATCTCCTCGATGGGATTTATCATCTTTGAGGCGCTGTCGCTTCGATGCATAGTTAAGGGCCTCGGATACAGGACGCACTTCGGACACGCCCTTTTATACAGCGCCGGAGACCAGTTCTTTTCCGCTATCACGCCATCGGCCTCCGGAGGACAGCCTGCCAGCGCGCTGTTCATGGGCGCATACGGGCTTCCTGCCGGATCAATAACTGTGACGCTTATTTTAAATCTTATCGAATATACGGCGGCCACGATAGTCATCGGGGCGGGCGTTTTCGTTCTGCGGCCGCACGTGCTCAGACTGTTCGGCCCGTTGTCCCAAACGCTGATCATCTTGGGCATGGCGCTTTTTGCCGCTCTTATGGCCGCGTTTATTTTGCTTTTGCAGCGAGGCGATTTTCTTGACAGACTCGGACGCAGGCTCGTTCGTTTCCTCAACAGGATACGGCTCGTGAAGCATCCTGACAAATGGATGAAAAAGCTCGATCATATGGTAGATGAGTACAAGCTGTGCGCCGCCACCGCACACGGAAGACCCGGAATGCAGATAATGTCGTTCTTTTTCTGCCTGGCGCAGCGCGTATCCCAGATCGCCGTGACGCCGCTCGTATATCTTTCCCAAGGGGGCGACCCGAAGCTCGGCGCGGACATGTGGTCGGTACAGGCGCTCTCTCTTATAGGCTCGAACTGCATACCGATACCGGGAGGCATGGGCGTTGCGGATTATCTTATGCTCGACGGATTTCAAAAGCTGCTTTTGGGCGACGACGTATATCGTGTGCAGCTCTTAAGCCGCGGCGTCTCGTTCTATCTGTGCACGATCATCTCGGGCGTCATCGTGCTCGTCGGCTTTTTATGCATTCAAAAGAGAAGGAAACGTAAAGCGAACTGAAAGGGAACAAGAATGTTTTTTTTAGAATACTTAAAGCATCCGCGACGGATCGGAGCTGTTGCGCCAAGCGGCAAGCAGCTCGCCCTGTGCATGATGGAGCCTATCGACTTTGAAAAAGCCGAAACTATAGTGGAATACGGTCCCGGCACCGGCGCGTTCACACAGGAGCTGTTTTCACGCAAACGCCCGGAAACGAGGCTTATACTCATAGAACAGAATCCATCCTTCCATAAGTCTGTCTCCCAGATGTATCACGGGAAGAACAACACGACGGTGCTTTTGGACACCGCCGAACGCGCGGACGAGATCTTAAGGGAGCAGGGCCTTGGCCATGCCGATTATATAGTATCGGGGCTTCCGTTTACATCCCTTCCCGACAGAGTCACCCAAAACGTGTTTGCGGCGACGAAGAGTCTTATCGGAAGCGACGGCATATTTATAACCTTCCAGTATTCCAAAGTGAAGCAGGCGCTGTTTGAAAGCCGATTCGTGATAGCCGACTGCCTCAGAGCGCAGCATAACGTCCCTCCAGCGTACGTTTATGTAATGAAGAACAAAGAATGATAATTAAGGACGGCAAGCTACGTTGTAAAACAAAACGCCGCAGGCGAAAGCCTGAGGCGTTTTATATATACCGCAAACTATATTTACTTTACACGTATCTCGTTTCGGGAGCGGGACGTATTATTTTATTAACGTAAGATTCGTCGCCCTTATATCCTACCGATACCATCATATACATCTTTTCATCGGGCGCAAGACCGATTATCTCTTTCATTTCATCGGAAACGAAATAAAGGCTTACGAGTATGCCGTTATAGCACGCGCCGAGTCCCAGCGGCTCAGCAGCAAGATCGAGGGCGCACGCCGCGATGGCCGCGTTATGTCCGCCGAGCGACTTGTTTCCGACTATGCATACAACGTGCGGCGCGCCCATCGTTATGCCTTCGCGCTTGTTCGGGGCCGATTTTTTGATATAGTCGTTCGAGAGCGGTACTGCACGCTGAGCAGCGGCCTCAAGCTTTGCCGTAGTTTCGGGCGTGGTTATTATGTATTTAACGCCCTGCTGGTTCGAACCCGTCGGAGCCTGATTTGCAAGGAATACGAGACGCTCGAGCGTCTTTTTGTCAACCGGATCGCTCTTGTAATGTCTTATGCTGCGTCTTGAATAAATGACCTTTTCAAAATCCTTTTCCGTTGCAAATTCGATTTTGTCGCCGACGGAAGCCTTCTTCCAGTCGTATTCGATCGCGCCGAACGCACAAGCGCCCGCGCAATGTCCGCATTCAAAGCAGTCGGCGTCGTCGCACACCGCAACGCCGTCTTTGATCGTGAACAGGTACTTGGTGCAGGCCTGAACACATCTGCCGCATCCCGTACATTTGTCCTTGTTGACTTTTGTCATGGTTTATTTCCCCCCAAAATAGTTTTAAAAAACAGTTTTTAGTTATTCTATCATGATTTTTGTTGCTTTTAAATACTTTTTGAGAGATTTATACAAAAAACATCATGTAAGAACAAAAATATTTCCCACTTAATTTTTATTTTTTTTTGTCTACACATGTAAAAATGCATAGTTATGTGTTATAATATTCTTTAATTAAAGTGAGGTATAGTGACAAATGAGGACCCAAACCACAGAAAATGACATCAATTACTCAAAATGGGTGGTTTTCGGCCGAAATCCAGTAATTGAACTGCTGAAAAGCGGCCGCGCGGTCGATAAGCTGTTTGTTCAAAAGGGCTCGCGCGAGGGCTCTATAATGAAAATTATTTCTTTGGCGAAGGAAAGGCGCATCGTCATAAGCGAAGCCGAAAAGCCGAAGCTTGACACGCTTTGCCAGGGCGGCGCGCATCAGGGAGTCGTATGCTTTTGCGCCGCAAAGGAGTATTCGACCGTTTCCGATATGCTGGATGCGGCAAAAGAACGAGGCGAGGATCCGCTTATCATAATCTGCGATGAGATAAACGATCCGTATAATCTCGGAGCAATAATACGCACGGCGAACGCCGTGGGAGCGCACGGCGTCATAATCCCCAAACGCCGAAGCGTAGGACTTTCCGGAGCCGTTGTAAAGGCGGCGGCCGGCGCGCTTGAATATGTCGCGGTAGCGAAAGTGACAAATCTGGCGCAGACGATAGACGAATTAAAGACCGCAGGCGTCTGGATATACGGTTCGGATGCACAGGGCGAGTCGATTTTTGAGAAAAAACGCATAACCGGCCCCGCTGCGCTCGTTATAGGCAGCGAAGGCGCAGGTATATCCTCTCTCATACGTAAAAAATGCGATTATATGCTTTCGATTCCCATGAAGGGTGAGATAAATTCGCTCAATGCGTCCGTTGCGGGCGGCATACTTATGTATGAGCTGTTGAGAGACAGAAGTATAACGAATAAAGAATAAACCAAAGGGTGGAATTTTTATATGGATAAAAAGAAGAACCTCGAGGAAAAACAGGAGTTCAGAAACTTAAAGCGATACGCAGACGCTATAACGGGTCATGACGACGACGCCGAGTTTGAGGCGATACTAAAAGAATTTACAAGCGACCGTGAGCGTTACGAGCGTAATGCACCCAAGTCTGTAAAAAAGCAGGCAGCGCCGCTTAAGACCGAAGCAAAGAAGGAGACTGTGAAAGCAGAACCTAAGCCCGAGCCGCAGCAGACGCCGAAGGCGGATATGCCGAAAAAGCCTGCCGAAGCTTTGGAAAGGAAACCTGTAAAGGACACCAGGGGCAAAAAAGACGCTTTTGCGTTTGACAAGCGCTCTGATGACGGCGATATTTTCAACAACGAGGTAAAGGAATACAAAATATCGTTTGAGAACGCGCCCGACGCCGTGAAAGATTTCGTAGAGGAAACCCCCATAGAGGCTCAGAACAGAAAGGCGAAGCTTTTGGATATGGCGTTCGGTCCCGCAGACGCCGAGGACTATTTTGAAGAGGACGCCTCGGATCTTGTAGCGTATATCGAGAAAAAGAACAAAAAGGATCCGTCTGATTATTATGCGGAGATACTTGCCGAGTCGGCGCGCGAGAAGGCGAAAAAGGAAGCTGAACAAAGAGCGCAGAAAGAAACGGAGGAGGATCTTCAGAATAAGCCGGTCATCGATATAGATATCGACGCTGAGGTAGAGCCGCTCAAGCCGCGTTTTGTAAAGGAAGACGCCGCGCCGCCCGAGCCCGAAGTTTTGGCGGAGGATATTCCGAGGTCCCGTGTTGAGGAAGACGTGTCCGATCTCATAAAGATGGGGCTTGTAGTGGAAGTTAAGAAGAAAGAGAAAGAAACGCCTCAAAAGTCCGGGGAAGCTTATGAAGAAGAAAGCGCAGAAGAGACGTCTTCAGAGCAGGCGGGCGACGATACTGAAAGCGAGACCGCCGCAGCTGAAGCCAATGACGGTTATGAGGCACAAGAGCCCGATGAGGCACATGACGAAGGTGCAGTCGAAGAGGATCTAAGCCGGGAAGATGAGACTGAGGCGGACGAGACTGCGGTATTTGAAAGAAAGCCCGAAAAAAAGGCACAAGACGCAGACGGCGCAAATGAAGAAGCGTCTGAAGGTGAAGCCGAAGAGACCGCCGAGGGCGGGGACACAGACGAACAGGGCGTTACCGATAAGACGATACGCATAGAGCGCACGGGTGAGATGCGCAGTGAAAAGAGCGACTGGGATGATGATGGATCCGGCGAAGACGAATGGGAAGACTGGGGAGAGCCGGAAGAGAATCTTGCCGATGAATTAAAGAAAAAACTTGAAGACAAGATAGGCTTTATAAAGAAAATACGTCCCGGCGCGGGTGAAAGCGGCGAAGAAGATATCGAAGGCGAAGACTCCGATACGGATGAGGCCGAAGCTGTAAGCGAGATCCCCGAGGAGTTCGACGACCCCGAAGAAGTGAGCGTGGAGGCAGATGAATACGACGAGGTATACGATACGCTTACCGAAGACAGCTCAAACTCATGGGTAAGGATAATCGTATCGGCAATAGCGTTCGTATTGCTTGCGCTTATAGACATATTCGACTTTGCGGGCATAGTTCCGCCCGGAGCAATGGGCACGAACGGCGATAAGATATACGCCGGAGTTGCGATAGTGATCCTTGCGATAGTTATCATAATGAACATAGACGTTATGAAAAACGGCGCAAAAACGCTGTTTTCAAACGGACGCCAACAGGGCGTAAGCTTTGTGTTCCTTTCGACCGCAATAGTCTCCGTACATGCGCTTTACTCATTTATAAGATGCCTTATCGCCGGAGATGCATTTTCATCGTATGCATCGATAGTTGCTCTGGCAATGCTTTTGTACGGTATAGGCCGCCGGGTGTACGACAGCACGCATATCAAGAATTTTGAGGCCATATACGAAGCAGGCAGCAATATAATGGAAGTTAAAAGCGTGACTGACGGCGAGCTTACGAAAATAACGAACAAGTTTTCAACGCTCGGCAAAAACTTCTATTATAAGAACAACGCTTTAACGACAGGCGGCTTCCTTGATTATGCAAGAGGCGGAGAACGCGAGACTTCGCTTGGCAGCAAAATGACGAGCATAATCCTGGCCGTATCGGTAGTGTGCTTTATCCTTGTTGCGGTAGTATTAGGACAAAGGGGCGGTTTTGAACGTTGGTTCGGTCTGCTTGCAGCCGTGTTTGCAATGGTCCTGCCCTCTATGTTCGAGTTTATTGGCGCGCTTGTATTTGCAAGATCAACGTCTAACGCGCGCAGGCAGGGCGCCGTTATAAGCGGAGTTGTCTGCGCATCAAAGTACAGCGAGATGGAAGCGGTACTGCTTGACGACAGCGATGTTTTCAGACAGGGGACCGTTCTTATCAAGAGCTTAAAGCTTATTGATAAAGACGTTATAACGAATATTCTGCCCGATGTGGCAAGCATCTTTGTTACGATAGACAGTCCGGCGAAGTATGCGTTTATGGATATAATAGACCATAGAGAGGATATGCTAAAGCCCGTCAGCTTCTATGAGCGAATAGACGGAGAGGGGCTCTTGGCGCTTGTTGACGGAGCAAAGATACTCCTCGGAAACCGCGACTTTATGATAAGCCAGGGCGTTATACCTGCGTCATATCCCGAAAAGTTCTTCAAGGAGGGCAAGGCGCGATTCAATATGTACGTTGCGCTTGACGGCAAGCTCGTATGCGTATTTTCCATGGCATATCTGCTTGACATACATGCGGGAGAAGCGCTTATGAAACTTGAGAGAGAGGACGTTAAGAGCGTAATTGCGACTTTCGACCCCAATCTTACCGAACACGGCCTTAAAACGCTGTTTGAGATAACGGACGACGACAGCTTAAAGCTTATGCATCCGCAGGATATCATGAAGTTCAAGGACCTTCTGTCCACTTCGGACCAGATAGGCAGAAGCGGTATGTATCTTACGAAGCAGAGCGTTCTTTCGTTCACCGCTCTTATAGGCGCGCTCAAATCAATAAGATTTGCAACGCATATGAACAAGATATTTATGATGGCGGCAATGATAGGCGCTCCTATACTGCTTGCTCTCATTGCGATGTTCAACGGAATGACGCATATCCCGCCGTTTATCATCATACTTCTGCAGCTTTTGTGGAACATACCCGTATGGATAAACTCTGCGTTTGCAAAATAAAATATCAATGATAGTAAAGCAGGGCCATGCCCTGCTTTATGATTATCGGGCATATCATAAAGGAGGTAAAGCTATGGATGCATTCGAGCTTATGAGAACTCGAAGAAGCACAAGAAAATATAAGGACGCGCCGCTTCAGGCCGAGCTTATAAAAAAGGTCGTTGAGGCGGGGCGATATGCGCCCAGCGGCAGCAACAGCCAAAGCACGCATTTTATCGTGATAACCGACCGCGCCGCGCTGGATACGCTCTCAAAACTCGTAATGGAGCAGTTCGCCCTGTGGGAAACAAAGCCGGGCATGTATCCCGCGATGGCGCGCGCTGTAACAGCCTCGAAAAGAGAGAATTATACGTTCCACTACAACGCGCCCGTGCTCGCGGTGCTTGCAAACAAAAAGGATTATACCAATAATCTTGCAGACTGCGCGCTGGCGGCCGAAAATATGATGCTCATGGCGAACGCGCTCGATTTGGGGAGCTGTTATATAAACCAATTAAAGTGGCTTAATGAGAACGACGTTATAAACGAGTATCTTATGTCGCTCGGCATGAAGCCCGACGAGCGCGTATTCGTATCGGTGGCGCTGGGATATGCCGATACTGAGGACGGCCTTCCCGTGCGTGAGCCGCTTGCGCGAAAGGGCAATCCCGTAACGATGATTTAACGAAAAATACAGTAAAGATCAAGGAGAATAATGATGGCAGAGAGCCGAACCGCAGTAAAAAAGATGAAAAAACTGTACGATGAGGTCATAGAGCTTCTTTTGGAACGCGACAGAATGACTTATTTTGAGAGTAAGTCGCTTCAGATACGATATAACAAAGCGACGGAGGGACTGCCGTTAAAGCTGCAGCGCCTTCAGATAGATATGGTAAAGCTTCAGTATGTGCTCGCCGCCGTACAGGACGGCGTGGATAGGGGGGAGGCCGAGAGACGTGCAGAGGAGGAGCTTATTTCGGACGAGATGTTCTATGAGATGCAAATGCATTTGCAGGACGTGCGCGCCGCTCTTTCCGAGGATGAATGCGAAGAGCTTGACGAGACATATGCCGAGATTTTAAAAATACTGAATCCCGATCTTAACCCCTACCAGACGCTCGATTCGGCAAGCCTTTTTATAACGGCGTCGTCGGCGTATGAATATTGCAGACTTGACGCGCTGAGCGAAGCGCTTGAAGCGGCGAAGAAGTTCAGAACGCCCGATTTTGACACTATGACCGACGAAGAGATCGCGGAACGCCAAAAGGCGTTAAAAACGGCGCGCGGTCAGATAAGAACGATGATAGACGATATGGAGGACGAGTTCCCGTTCGACAAGGCCGACGTTATCGACGACGAGGATGAGCTTGCAGCGGAAAAGGAGCGCCTTTCAAAGTCGATAGAGGGTATAGAAGCAATGCTTGAAAAATGCAGGCATATGCTTTCCGAGATGTGATGAATAAGATAAGAATGGGCGAGGATGCGAGTCTGTCACAAATAAGGATCGTCCCTCTTTCGCCGGACGATCATGCCGAATTTATAAGGGACAATCAGGACGCTTTCAACTATGGCGCGCTTGAAGAATTCGGCAAAAGAGACGATCGTTTTGAAGAAGACGGCGAGATAATATCGATAGAAACGATAGAGAAAGCTATAAGCGAAGGCGAAGCGTACCGTATCATGCGCGGAGGCGAGAAAGTCGGCGGCGCGGTGTTAAAGACGGACGGCGAACGAGGCGAGCTTGAGCTTTTGTTCGTAGCGCCAGCCGCTCACAGTAAGGGCATAGGATACGAGGCGTGGCGAGCCATAGAGCGGATTCATCCCGAGGTAAAGGTATGGGAGACGGTCACGCCGTATTTTGAAAAACGCAATATACATTTTTATGTAAACCGATGCGGCTTTCACATTGTGGAGTTTTTCTGGAGTCTTAATCCGGATCCGAACGACCCCGAGAATGAAAACAGCGAAACGCCCGCGCAATTTGAAGAGGGAATGTTCAGATTTGAGAAGAGAATAGAATAACGCTCGGCATTGACGGTATAAAACAACGTTTGGAATCATAAATCCGAACGTTGTTTTTTGTTTAAAAAGAAAAGTATATAGATGTCCGTGCTGTGAATAGTATAGGCAGTTATGCATTCGAGGATTGCAGCGCGCTTAAGTAAGTGACAAACGTAGAGTGTGTGACGAGTATAGGCGGCAATGCATTCAAAGACCGCAGTGTGCTCAGGTCCGTGACAATACCCGAAGAGTTGACGTACATAGGTGAGTATGCGTTAAATAGTTGCAGAGACCTTACATATATGAGCCTGCCTTTAAGTGCGGGATATATTGGCAGATATGCTTTTAATGGCTGCAATTACGACTCCGCATTCTCCGGTTGTTTCAATCTTAAAGATGCGTATTACACCGGTTTAAGGATACAGTGGAACAATATAATCATAGGGGAATACAACAATTTCCTCACCGATGCCGCTATCCACTACAACAGTTCGCCGTGAGGCGCACATATCAAAGGGTTAGGATTTCTCGTCCCTGAATTTTAATGCCTAATGTGAAAAACTCCCACAAAAAACTTAAACAGCCCCATTCGGAGACTCCGCAAATCAAAACCGCCGGGTAGATTCATTATCCGGCGGTTTTATCTCATAATAAGCGTTATTATCCCCACCATTATAGGCTGGTGGAGAAGATAAATTATCAGCGCATGGCGGCCTACGAAGTCAAGCGGGCGCGCATGGGTGCGCATAAGAAAAGACTTAGGCTTTTCTTTTAAAAGATACGGCGTGAGCGACGTGCCGAACAGGAATAAGAAGACATTCGGAAGAAGCGGATAATAGTCGCTCGACACGAAGTCCGCGTCTGGCAGCCCGAAGGCGTAAAGATGCGGCACGCTTACGGTGGGAAACTTTACAACGAGCAGAATTATAAACGCCGCCATGAAAACAAACGGCGCAAGCGGTATGCGGTCTATATGTTTTTTAAACACCGCATAGATGAGCGCCGAAAAGCCCAGACAGTGCAGTACGCCGAACACTACGTATTCGTGCGGATCGAAAAAATAGGTAGCGACGGTAACGACGTACGCCGCCGCGATCGTGATAAGCGCGCGCCGCAGTCTGCTATGGCTTAAATTCTGCGAGATGCCGCTCAGCGTCAAAAACACCGTCACGATGCTCATGCGCCACACCTCAAACGGAGGCGTGCCTATACCTAAGGGATATATGCCGAAATCGTATATATCGAAGGCAAGATGATAAAATATCATGGATATGACGGAAAAGCCGCGCAAAGCGTCTATGAAGAGCAGGCGCGGCTTTTTTGCGGACAGCTTATTTTCGGTCATATTATACGTTAAATCTGAAAAGGATAACGTCGCCGTCTTTTACCTCGTATTCCTTGCCCTCGCTGCGAACGAGGCCCTTTTCCTTCGCGGCGGTATTGGAGCCCAAGGTCACAAGGTCGTCGTAGGACACGACCTCCGCGCGGATGAAGCCGCGCTCGAAGTCGCTGTGTATCTTTCCTGCGGCCTGCGGCGCTTTCGTGCCGCGCTTTATGGTCCATGCTCTCGTTTCATCGGGGCCGGTCGTAAGGAAGCTTATAAGTCCCAAAAGCGAGTAGCAGGCGCGAACGAGCGCGTCAAGCCCTGATTCCTTTATGCCGAGCTCTTCAAGGAACATCATGCGTTCGTCGGGCTCGAGTCCCTGTATCTCCTCCTCGAGACGGGCGCATACGGGCAGAACTATCGTATGCTCGCTTTCGGCAAGCTCTTTTACCTTCTGAAAGTGCGGATTGTTCGTATATCCGCCCTTAAAATCGTCCTCGCTCATGTTTGCGGCGTAGATGACGGGCTTTAAGCTTAAAAGCGGTATCGTCCTCATTATTTCCCACTCTTTTTCGGAGAAGTCGATGCTTTTTGCCGACTTTCCCTCGTTTAAAACGGCGTTTACACGCTCAAGAAGGTCGACCTCGAACTGAAGAGACTTGTCGCCCTTCATCGCCTTTTTCGTTCTGTCGATGCGGCGGTCTATCATCTCTATGTCGGAGAATATAAGCTCAAGGTTTATCGTTTCGATGTCTCTAAGCGGGTCGATGCTTCCGTCAACGTGGACGATATTCGTATCCTCAAAGCAGCGCACGACGTGAACTATGGCGTCGACCTCGCGTATGTGCGAGAGGAACTTGTTTCCCAGTCCCTCGCCTCGGCTCGCGCCTTTAACGAGACCTGCGATATCAACGAATTCTATCGTTGCGGGCACAGTCTTTTTCGAGGCGTGCATCTTAGTGAGCACGTCGAGTCGTTCGTCCGGTACTGCAACTATGCCCACATTAGGGTCGATGGTGCAGAAGGGGTAATTTGCCGACTGCGCGCCTGCGTTCGTTATCGCGTTGAAAAGCGTTGACTTTCCGACGTTCGGAAGGCCTACGATACCTAATTTCATATATCATCATATCCTTTTTAGTTTATTTATTATTCGATGTATATTATAATTGTTATTTACGAAGTTGGCAACCGAATTTTTTTATGAAACGCTATCATATGCGAATAATTAGTGGTATAATTATATTGTAATATTATTTTTATCAATAAGGAAGCAGGGATTTTTAATATGCCTATTAAAGTTTTGGTTATAGACGACGACGTAAACATATGCGAGCTTTTGCGGCTTTATCTTGAAAAAGAGGGATACAGCGTTAAGATGGGACATGACGGAGACGAGGCCGTAGCGCTTTTTGAGTCGTTCCATCCCGATCTTATGATACTTGATATAATGCTTCCCAAAACGGACGGATTGAGCGTTTTGAAAGAGCTTAGAAAAAAGCACAACGTCCCCGTTATAATGCTCACCGCAAAGGGCGAGACGTTCGACAAGATAATCGCGCTGGAGCTTGGCGCCGACGACTATGTTGTGAAACCGTTCGACGCAAAGGAAGTAATGGCCAGAGTCAAGGCCGTGCTTCGCCGCTTCAGAGGCGACTCCGACGAGCAGAAGGCCGTTTCGTTTGATAAGCTGTACATAAACATTGCGAATTATGAGCTTAAAATAAACGACAAGAAGATAGACGTTCCTCCTAAGGAGCTTGAGCTTCTTTATCATCTGGCGTCCAATCCTAACCGCGTATTTACGCGCGACCAGCTCTTGGATGCGGTGTGGGGCTTTGAATATTTCGGAGACAGCCGCACGGTAGACGTACATGTTAAGCGCTTAAGAGATAAACTCGAGGGCGTAAGCGACAAGTGGAGACTCAAAACTGTTTGGGGAGTGGGATATAAATTTGAAGTCGACTCGGATTGATGCGCCGAAGGCGGAATACGATTATAATAAAGCCGCGTCGAGAGAGCGCGGTTCGGGCAGTCTGTATCTTAAGCTGTTTTTCAGCATCGTGCTCATCCTCGTAATGTGCCTTGTCGCCTTTGGAGCGATACTTTTCAACATGCTTTCAAGCTACGTTGAAACGGAAAAGCAAAACCAGCTTTATTCCGTAGCAACGAAGGTGAGCGACATGACGACGGTGCTTATGGAGAATTATACGGTTTCGGCGGAGTATTCATATGTGACCTTCTTAAATATTTACAACGAGAGCATGAACTCCGATACGATAGTGACCGATACGAGCGGCAAGATACTTTACGCGGCGGTGCGCACCGACATGCCTTTTGACAGGACGGACGTACCACAGGAGTATCTTAATGATGTGATGAAGGGAGACACCTTTGCGGAAAGCGCGAGCGAAGAGGGATTTTATCCGAAGAATGCCTATGTTGTGGGCGTGCCCGTATACGGCAGCGACTCAAAAGTGATAGGCGCGGTATTTGTTTCCACTACGCTGCCACTCAATTACTTTATAAATAACATAAAGGGCTATTATATCATAGCCGTGCTTATAATACTTATACTGTGCTGTATTGCGACATATATAATGTCTCTTCGCATGATAAAACCGCTCCAGCGCATGAGCGTGGCGGTAAGGCAGTTCGCAAAAGGGAACTTTGACGTATATGTACCCGTCACAAGTAACGATGAGATAGGCGACCTTGCCATGGCGTTCAACAATATGGCGGCGTCGCTTCGCAACATTGACAAGATGCGAAACGACTTTATCGCAAACGTGTCGCACGACTTAAGAACTCCTATGACGGTGATCGCAGGATTTATGGACGGCATTCTCGACAATACGATAAAGCCGGAAGAGCACAGGAAATATCTTATTGTTGTAAGAAACGAGGTCTTACGCCTGTCAAGGCTCGTTAAAAACCTTTTGGATATCGCAAAGATAGAAGCGGGCGAGCTTAAGCTCAATTTGGTGGATTTCAATGTCTGTGAGATGATGTCGAATATACTTTTGAGCTTTGAGGCGGCCATATCGAGCAAGCAAATAGAGGTAGACGTGGATTTTCTGTCCCCGACGATAAACGTGACGGCGGACTACGACTCCATATTCCAGGTAATATACAATCTCTGCGACAATGCGGTGAAATTCACAAATCAGGGCGGAAGCCTAAAGATAATGATCATGCCGCAGGGGAAGAAAGCGCACATATCTGTTAAGAATTCCGGCGAGGGCATAATGCCCGACGAGCTGCCGCGCCTTTTCGAGAAATTTTACAAGTCCGACCGTTCGCGAAGCCTTGACAAACGGGGCACGGGACTCGGCCTTTACATTTGCAAGACGATAATAAACCGCCACGGCGAGGACATAACCGTAAAGAGCGTTATGGGCGAATATACGGAGTTCGCCTTCGACCTGCCGCTTGCAGACGGTAAAAAGAAGCAGTAGGCGCAGTGACAAACGTTGATCGGCGCGATAAAACTATGTTTTTAAGTATAAAGAAACGGAGGGAATGAAAATGAAACCAAGATCATTAAAAAAGATGACGGCACTTATCGTGGCGCTTGCCATGCTCCTTGGCATGGGTGTGTTCGCAATGGCCGAACCGGCTTTGCCGGAAGTGGTCTACGGCGATGAGAATCACATAATGTTCGGGGCCGCCGAGGCGCCCGGTCAGCTGCGATACGCTGTGGCGGAACCCGTTTGCACGGCAGATTTCCAACTGGTCGGACTGAAACTTGTTGACAGCGTGTCTTTCTATGAATTTGACGGCGATCTGGGAGATTATATAGGATACACCATCGGCGCAAATAATACCATAACCTTCGAGCTCCACAGCGCGCCTGACGGTTCGGAGCTGCCCCCAGGATATTACGACTGGTGGTTCGAGCCTCAGATCATAGGAAACGTCGTATTTAACGGAGAAGACGGCAACGGGTATCTCCGCGTTTTGGCAGACGGAGGAGGCGGCGGAACCATAGAGGGCGACGCCGTGATAGCTTATGAGCCCGACTCCATTGAATTCATCGTTGATGAGGGGTATACCGAATCGCCAAGCGACAGCATGGAAATAATGGCGTACGAAATTACTGCGGCGTCCGAAGTCGATGTGCAGTATGCGGAAATGACTCCCTGTACGTATGATGCTGAAAATACGCTGCTTTATTATTTATCGTGGGAGTCAAGCGGTAATAAGACCACCTTTAGGCTTTCCGAAGGTCTTGATGCGGGCACGTATTCATGCGATTTTGAAGCAATAAACGTAGAATGTGAGGGTTATAACTGTTATCTGGGCGATACGCCGTTTACCGTGTCGGTCACTGTGAACGCAACGGACAATGAGCTGTATACCGAGTTTACGCCCGATGAATTATCGTTCGACGTTGAAAAGGGAAATACGCCGACGATCGAAAGCGTCATTTCCGCGTCGGCACGTTATTATTCCGACGACAGCTATGCTGAAAATACGTATATCTCGGCTTATACCACAGAACTCGTATCGGCCACGGCTCCTAATGGCTCCAACCTTGCCGGGATAAACCCGATGCAGTATATAACCGTAGATCGCGGTACGACGATGAGCGTTTTGACCGTAGACATACGCCCCGCGTCTATGCCGGCGGGATCTTACGTATGGATGTTGACCACTATAGTTACGGGCGATTGGAAACCGTGCGACTCCGACCCTGTATATATTTATCTCAATGTAGGCGGGGGCGGCGATGACGATATCATAGTAAGCTGCGACCCGAATGATTTAAGTTTCAGCGTGAACGAGGGCTACGATAGTGTAAGCCCGCAGGAGGTCAAGGTAAGCGTTAAAAACAGCATGGGGAAAATGCTGCCGTTTACGCTCGGACGCCGTCACACGGTAAAGGCTTTATATCCTCAGACGGCTGACTTCAGTGAGTATGTTGTGTGCGAGAACAGCGTAAGCGGCGACGCATTGAACGTTTCGCTTGATCCGGGGCTGCCTGAGGGAGAATATGTTTTTGAGATATATCCCCATATAGGATATAACGGAAACGACGTAGGTGTGCCGTTTAAAATAAACGTTACGGTTTCGGCCGGCGGAAATTCGGGTACCCTTATTGATGCGGATACGGGTGAATCCGTAAATTACGCGCTGGAGGACAGCGCCGTTAACGTCACGGGCGACGTTGCGGCAGAGACTCCAGTATATGTTGCCGTATACAATGAAAAAAGCCGGCTTATTTCGATCAAGATACTCAGCGCGCCCGGCAGCGCAGACGTAAGCGGCGGCAGTACGGCAAAGCTTTTGTGGATAAATGCCGACGGATTCAAGGCAAAGAGCAAATTCGCACTATTGTATTTAAGCTGATCGCTGCGAAAGTTTATTAAGTTACAAAAAAACCGCGCACAGGTGAATGCCTGTGCGCGGTTTTTATGAGCAAACAATAAGCCGGGTTCTGTAATAGACGACCATCTATCTGGGACGCGCGTTGCCGCGCGCCTCAAGCCTTTTCGGGGAGAATTGGCCGGACGTCGCCGCGCTTTCGCGCCTCTCCCGTTAGTTGCTCCGGGTGGGGTTTACATGGCCGGCAAGTCGCCTATGCCGCCGGTGAGCTCTTACCTCGCCTTTCCATCCTTACCTGCCGCGGGGCAGGCGGTCTATTTCTGTTGCACTTTCCCTAAAGTCGCCTTCGGTGGACGTTATCCATCACCCTCGTCCTGTGGAGCCCGGACTTTCCTCATGCGGACTGTCCCGCACGCGGCCGTCTCGTTTGCTCGAATAAAGTTTATCTTAAAAGACACGCCCTGTCAATGAGATTTTCCCGGGGCGTTTTGCATGGGTCATTTAAAATGTTCAAACTATATTTACAATTCAACTTAAATTTGTTATTGACAAACGGCGCGAACAGTGGTAAATTATTGTTAGCACTCAAGGAAAGCGAGTGCTAACATGAAGATCCTGTGGGATCTGGGAGGTGAGCCCTTTGGAGCTTGGCGACAGGAAGAAAAAAATATTACAGCTTATAATTGAGAGCTATATCGAAACTGCGGAACCGGTGGGCTCGCGCTATATCGCAAAGAAGAACGATCTTTCGCTTTCGCCCGCGACGATAAGAAACGAAATGGCCGATCTTGAGGAAATGGGTTATCTTGAACAGCCTCATACCTCGGCGGGACGCGTTCCGAGTCAGGCGGGATATCGGTTTTACGTGGATCAGCTGATGGAACGCTATTTTATGACTATGGCCGATATGGAGCGCGTAAATCAGGCGCTTAAGCTTCAGACGGAGGAAATAGATAAAATAATATCGCGCGTATGCCAGGTAATGAGCGACGTTACCGACTTCACAACGGTAGCCGTAACGCCTAAGCACGATAAGAGCCGTATCAAGAAGCTCGATCTTGTAATGATAGATGCGCACAGCTTTCTTGCGGTTATAGTTACCGACAGCGCAGTTGTAAAAAACAAGCTGTTTCGCACGTCCGACAAGATAGATGAGCGAACGCTTAAGATGTTTTCGGGCATATTAAATCAAACGCTTGCAAATATTAGCATAGGAAGCATAACGTTTGATATGATAAATTCACTTAAACGGGCAATGCCGGAATATGCAAACGAGCTCGTGCCGGTCTTAAATTTCGTTCACGAGGTCGTAACTGAGCTTGACCGCTCGAATTTATATATGAAGGGCGCGAACAATATACTTAAATACCCCGAATTCGCCGATCTCGACAAGGCGAGAAGCTTTATAGAGTTCCTTGAGGACGGAGAGGCTGTAAGCGAGATAATAAAGAGCGTTCCGGGGGACGCCGAGCAGACAAGCATAATCATCGGCAGCGAGAATAATAATCCTCATATGGAGGGTTCAAGTCTGATACTCAGGACATATAAGATAGATGATTCGTCATACGGCTGTCTTGGGCTTATAGGACCTATACGCATGGACTACAGAAAAGCCGTATCGGATATAGAATATTTCGGAAGAAGGCTGAGCCTTCTGTTTGAGGAGATATTCCACGGCGGCGAGTCTTAGAGAAGAGATAAATAATTTACTTCAGGGAGGGAATATAAGTTGACAGCAAACGAAAAAGACAATCTGGAGAAGGAAAACATGGAAAACACAGAGGAGAAGAACGAGGAAATAAACGAAAACGATGAAATAAACGAAACTGCAGCCGAAGAAAACGGCGCAAACGAAGCCTCGGCAGGCGAGAGCGAAGAGGGCATAAAGCCCGACGAGACAGCGCGCATGCGCGAGGAGATAGCCGCTTTAAAAGATTCGCATCTTAGGCTTATGGCCGAGTATGATAATTTTAAAAAGCGGACGGCAAGGGAAAAAGAGGCGCTGCTTTTTGATGCAACGCTGATATGTATGAACAAATTCCTGCCGGTTTTAGACAATCTTATACGCGCAAAGGATACGCCGTGCAGCGACGAGGCGTATAAAAACGGCGTGGACATGGTGTTCAAAAGCTTTAACGAGGCACTTGAACGCATGAACGTAAAGAAGATAGACGCCTTAAACGCTCACTTTGACCCGAATTTCCACAATGCAGTCATGCATGTGGAAGGCGACGAGTATCCCGAAAACACAGTTGTAGAGGTGTTCCAGGATGGATATGTAATGGGTGAGCGCGTTATAAGACCCGCCATGGTAAAAGTGGCGAACTGACATCGTATAAAAAATAAATCTAATCATAAAGGAGATATGCATCATGGGAAAAATCATAGGTATAGACCTCGGAACGACTAATTCGTGCGTAGCCGTTATGGAAGGCGGCGAGTACGTTATCATCCCTAACGCAGAGGGAGCAAGAACTACCCCGTCCGTTGTTGCGTTTTCAAAGACGGGCGAAAGAATGGTGGGCACCGTTGCAAAGCGTCAGGCTATTACAAACCCCGACAGAACGATATCCTCCATTAAAAGAGAGATGGGCTCCTCTTACAGAGTATCGATAGACGGCAAGGATTATACTCCGCAGGAGATATCCGCGATGATACTCCAGAAGTTAAAGGGCGACGCAGAAGCATACCTGGGCGAAAAGGTGACTCAGGCGGTCATCACCGTTCCGGCGTACTTTTCAGACGCACAGCGCCAGGCGACCAAGGATGCAGGCAAGATAGCCGGTCTTGACGTGCTCCGTATAATCAACGAGCCTACGGCTGCCGCATTGGCTTACGGCCTTGACAAGGACCACGAGCAGAAGATAATGATATACGACCTTGGCGGCGGTACGTTCGACGTATCCATACTTGAAATAGGCGACGGCGTATTTGAAGTTCTGGCGACGGCCGGCAACAACCGTCTCGGCGGCGACGACTTCGACCAGAGGATAATGGATTATCTTGCAGATGAATTCAAGCGCGAGAACGGCATTGACCTTCGCGGCGACAAGATGGCAATGCAGAGACTTAAGGAAGCGGCTGAGAAGGCAAAGATCGAGCTTTCCGGCGTTACCACGAGCAATATAAACCTGCCGTTCATAACTGCTGACGCAAGCGGCCCGAAGCATCTTGACGTAACGCTTACGCGCGCTAAGTTCAACGAGCTTACGGCTGACCTCGTCGCAAAGACGATAGAGCCCGTTAAGCGCGCGCTTTCCGATGCGGGTTTGAGCGCTTCGCAGATAGACAAAGTGCTCCTGGTAGGCGGCTCGACCCGTATCCCCGCCGTACAGGAGGAAGTAAGAAAGATAATCGACAAGGAGCCCCATAAGGGCATAAACCCGGACGAATGCGTAGCTGCGGGCGCAGCAATACAGGGCGGCGTTTTAGGCGGCGACGTAAAAGACCTGCTCCTTCTCGACGTAACTCCGCTTTCGCTCGGCATAGAGACGCTGGGCGGCGTATTTACTAAGCTTATAGACAGAAACACCACCATTCCGACAAAAAAGAGCCAGATATTCTCGACAGCCGCAGATTCACAGACGAGCGTTGAGATACACGTTCTTCAGGGCGAACGCGAGATGGCGCAGTTCAACAAGACTCTTGGACGCTTTGTTCTCGACGGCATTCCGCCGGCGCCGAGAGGCGTACCGCAGATCGAGGTTACGTTCGATATCGACGCGAACGGTATAGTTCACGTATCGGCTAAGGACCTCGGCACCGGCAAGGAGCAGCGCATAACCATTCAGTCTAATACGAACATGTCCGACGCTGAGATAGACAAGGCCGTTAAGGAAGCCGAAATGTTCGCAGAGGAAGACAAGAAGCGCAAGGAAGAGATCGACGTACGCAACAATGCGGACCAGATGGTATATCAGTCGGAAAAGACGTTGAAAGAAGTTGACGACAAGCTTGACGCAGGCGAAAAAGCAAAGGTACAGGCTGCTATCGATAACGTAAAGGAAAAGCTCAAGGGCACCGACAGTGACGCTATAAAGGCCGCTACCGAGGAGCTTTCAAAAGCGTTCTTTGATGTTTCGCAAAAGATCTATCAGAACGCTCAGCCCACGGGCGACCAGGGCGGCGCATCTTCGTCCGGCGGCAAGGCTCCCGGCGGCGAGGATTTTGTTGACGCCGACTTCACGGAAGTAAACGACGACAAAAAATAATTGTTGAATTTACTTCATAATTAGTTTACAAAATCGCACTTTACAATAAGAGTATTTTTAAATATAATACTTAAATGTTGTAATACGCATGATCCGCTTTTTTGGCGGGTCATGCGTGCGAGTTCCGTATGACGCACAGTTATAACGGAGCGGAAGGGGTTTTGTGTATATGGCGGAAAAGAGAGATTATTACGAGGTGCTCGGCGTTGAGCGAAGCGCCGACGACGATACCATAAAAAAAGCATACAGACGTCTTGCAAAAAAGTATCATCCCGATCTGCATCCGGGCGACAAAGAAGCCGAGAATATGTTCAAGGAGATAAACGAGGCTTACGAGATACTCTCCGACAAAGACAAGCGCTCGCGCTATGACCAGTTCGGCCATGCGGGAGTCGATCCCAATGCACAGGGAGGCTTCGGAGCGGGCGGCTTCGATTTTTCCAATATGGGCATGGGCGGCTTCGGCGATATATTCGAGTCGTTCTTCGGCGGCGGAGGCTCAAGAAGAGGCGGCCCCATGCGCGGGGACGACGTACAGTACGGTATAAACATATCGTTTGAAGAAGCGGCATTCGGCTGTAAAAAAGAGATAGACATAAAGCGCATCGAGGTATGCTCCGAATGCGAGGGCACGGGCGCGAAGCCGGGCTCATCTGTGACTACGTGCACCGTATGCGGCGGCACGGGTCAGGTACGCGTTCAGCAGCGCACACCGTTCGGCACGTTCGCTTCATCGCGCCCGTGCGATTCGTGCGGCGGACGCGGCCAGGTCATAAAAGAACCCTGTCCAACATGCAAGGGCAAAGGCAGGGTAAGGCGTTCAAAGAAGATAGAGGTATCCATACCTGCGGGCATCGATTCCGGACAGACGATATCCATGAGAGGCCAGGGCAGCGCAGGAGCAAAGGGAGGCCCGGCGGGCGACCTGCTTATAACGATAGGTATACGGCCTCATCCCATATTTGAACGTCAGGGTCCGGACGTTATCCTGGATTTCCCGATAACGATTGTTCAGGCGTCCTTGGGCGCGGAACTTGAGGTGCCTACGCTTGACGGCCACGTCAAGTACAATATGCCGGCCGGCACGCAGAACGGCACCGTTTTCAGACTGAGGGGCAAGGGCATACCGTATATCCGTTCCAAGGGGCGCGGCGATGAATTCGTTAAGGTGAACGTAGAAATACCGAAGAACCTTACCGAACGTCAAAAGGAGCTGCTTCGCGAGTTTGACCGCACGGGCGGAGGCTCGTATGAGCGAAACAAGAATTTCCTTGATAAACTCAAAGACCTTGCGAATAAGGGCGCCAAGCAGACGCGAAAGGCAAAGGATGCAAAAGAATAAAAGAATATGGCTTCGGCGGAACACACTTCGCCGAAGCTTTTTTATGCGGTAAAGGATTATATTTTTATAAAAATCGAAAAAACCGTCACAAATAAATTGCTATAGTCATAGAATTGTAGTATAATCATTAAGATATGTAGCTTTTAACACAAAAATCTGATTATTATTCTTAGGAAGTGGTTTTTTTGGAAAAAAAGACGGTACTTATTTTATTCGGCGGACGTTCTAGCGAGCATGAAATATCTCTGAGATCCGCCGCAACGATTCTTTCAAATATAGATTATAACAAGTATACGGTAGTAAAAATAGGCATAACCCGCGCCGGAAATTGGCTTATGACATGTGCCGATGCTGAAAAAATAAAAAGCGGCGCCTGGGAAGATCTGCCTGACAACCGCACGGCTTTTCTGCCTCCCGACCCGAACGCCAAGGGCGTGTTCATCCACAACGGCGACGGCACGTATGAGGTCGTAAAGATAGACGTTGCCTTTCCCGTACTCCACGGCATGTACGGTGAAGACGGGACGGTGCAGGGGCTTTTTGAGCTGGCGGACGTACCTTATGTGGGCTGTAATGTCACATCGAGCGCCGTATGCATGGATAAGGTATGCACAAAAATGATGCTTGCGGACGTAGATATAAACCAGGCAAAGTGGATACATTTTACTTACCGTGAGCTGAAGCTCGCTTTTAAGGCTTGCCTCGATCACGCAGAGCAGAAGATAGGATATCCCGTATTCGTTAAGCCGGCTTCGGCAGGCTCGTCGATAGGAGTAAGCCGCGCAAAGGACCGCGAAGAGCTTTCCGCAGCGTTAAAGCTTGCGATGCAATACGATTCAAAGGTCATCGTTGAGGAGGAGATAAGAGGGCGAGAGCTTGAAGTGGCGATAATCGGAACAAAGGCCCCCTTTGCTTCAACATGCTGCGAGATAATAAAGGGCACCGAGGTTTATGATTACGACGCGAAGTACAACAACGACACGGCGCAAACCTTTGCCAAAGCCCGCATGGATATGGAGAAGGCCGACGACGTACGCATGGCGGCTCTAAAGGTGTACTCCGCGCTGGGCTGCACCGGTATGGCGCGAGCAGACTTTTTCTACGATGCCGAAAACGATAAGATCATCTTCAATGAAATGAATACTATACCCGGCTTTACGAATAAAAGTATGTTCCCTCAGATGATGGAGGCGTCATGGGGATTTTCGATAACGCAGCAGGTAGATATGCTTATTGACGACGCCTTTGAACAGCATACGCAAAGGGGCAGACTGAAAATATGAATAATCGTGCGATAGGCGTGTTCGACTCCGGACTTGGCGGTCTTACATGCGTTAAGGAATTAAAGCGCCTCATGCCTAACGAGTCGATAATTTACTTCGGAGATACGGGACGCGTGCCTTACGGTACGCGCTCCCGCGAGACGATCATTAAATACGTAGGTCAGAACATACGCTTTTTAAAGACGTTCGGCGTAAAGCTCATAGCCGCAGCCTGCGGAACGGCGTCTACGCTCGCTTTGGACGAGGCGCAGGCGGCTGCTGGGGATATACCCGTTATAGGCGTAGTGGAGCCTGCGAGCGAGGCCGCGCTTGCCGCCGCGCAAAACGGCAGGATAGGTATTATCGGTACGCCCGCAACAATAGGCTCGGGCGCATACGAACGAACGCTCAAAAGCCTTCGTCCCGACGTATATACGAAAAGTGCCGCGTGTTCGCTTTTTGTTCCTATGGTGGAGAACGGTCGCTTCGGAAAGGACGACCCGATAATAAAAATACTCGTTGACGAGTATTTAAGGGACATAAAGGAAGCGCAATGCGATGCGCTCATACTGGGATGTACGCATTATCCGCTTTTAAAAGAGGCGATAGCCGAATATCTCGGCGAAGGCACGGCGCTTATCGACAGCGGAAGGAGCGCGGCTTTGAAGATATCGCGCTTTATAAGCGAAAACGGCCTTGCCGCAGAGAGCGCAAAGCCCGCGCGCTTTTTTGTGAGCGATGCGAACGTATATAATTTTTCCGCGCTCGCCGGGATGTTTTTGGGAGAAGACATAGGCGGAGACGTTGAAAAGATAGATATAGAGAAGTATTAGGTTACGGAAAGAAAGCAGATATGAAAAAAGATATGATAATCTCCATAAAGGGGACGCAAAGATATGACAATGCATTTGACAAGATAGAGCTTATAGTAAGCGGAACTATGGAGTCTCAGTCGGGGAAATATTATATAAAATACGACGAATCCG
The DNA here is from genome assembly GCA_017405765.1 of Clostridia bacterium. NCBI lineage: Bacteria > Bacillati > Bacillota > Clostridia > Clostridia bacterium. Next base: position 16,604 of record JAFQZS010000048.1, on the reverse strand, counting down.
ATGAAACGGGATTTAAGGACTCCACCGTAATGCTCGAAGTTGAGGACGACAGCGTGCTCATGCGCAGGAAAAGCCGCGCTGCAAATACGGAGATGAGATTTAAAAGCGGCGAGAAGCATATATGCCATTATGATACGGGATATGGAATAATGAATATGGGCGTTTCGACAAGGCGTATAAACAACGCTTTAAAAAGCGACGGCGGACGACTGTATATCAAGTATTCAATAGATATAGACAATACGCACGCGGGAAACAATACGTTTGAGATAATATTAAAGGAGGCCGGAGGCTCGAATGGTAAATCTGATAAAATCAGCTAAGGAAGAAATAACAGCGCTTCTTATGGGGGCGCTTGATGAGGCACAGAAAGAAGGACTCGTACCGCATATAGAGGGGATAGAAGTCTCTTTGGAGAAGCCGAAGGAAAAGTCGCACGGCGATTATTCCTGCACGTTCTGCCTGCAGGCGGCAAAGCAGTCTAAAATGGCGCCGAGAAAGCTTGCCGAGATACTTGCCGCGCGCATGAAAACGGAGGGGACGTGCGTATCAAAGCTTGAGATAGCTGGCCCCGGATTTATAAATTTCAGCCTTTCTGACGATTACAGGCGCGAGGGCCTTAAGGCGATATTTAAAGATCCCTGTAGCTTCGGACGCACCGATCACGGCAAGGGCAAACGCGTTATGGTGGAGTTCGTTTCAGCAAATCCCACCGGCCCCATGCATATGGGTAACGCAAGAGGCGGCGCTTTGGGAGACTGTCTTGCCGGCGCGCTTTCATGGGCGGGCTACGACGTTACGCGAGAGTTTTATGTAAACGACGCGGGAAATCAGATAGAAAAGTTCTATCGCTCGCTCAAAGCTCGCTATACGCAGATCATTTTAGGCGAGGATGCATGTGAATTCCCCGAGGACGGATACCACGGCGAAGATATAAAGGCGCGCGCGAAGGAGTTTTATGATATACACGGCGATAAATATCTTAACGTCTCCGACGAAGAGCAAAAGGAGGCGCTCGTAGGCTACGCGCTTACGAAGAACGTCGAGGCGTTAAAGCGCGACCTTGAAAAGTATCGCATAACTTACGACAACTGGTTCTTTGAAAGCACGCTTTATGAAAAGGGAGAGGTACAGCGCACGCTTGAGATGCTTCGAAAAAAGGGACTCACATATATTTCCGAAGGAGCGGAGTGGTTCGCGCTTACTAAGCTGGGACTTGAAAAGGATGAGGTGCTCGTTCGCGCGAACGGCATACCCACGTATTTTGCAGCCGACATCGCATATCACAGAAACAAGCTAGAAACGCGCGGTTTTGACTGGGCGATAGACGTATGGGGCACAGACCATCACGGACACGTGGCCAGAATGAAGAGATCGCTCGACGCCGTAGGCCTTTCGGGGGACAAGCTCGACGTCGTACTCATACAGCTTGTCCGCCTCGTGCGCGGCGGCGAGGTGATACGCATGTCAAAGCGCACCGGCAAGGCTATAACGCTTACAGATCTTCTGGAGGAAACGTCGGTAGACGCGGCGCGCTTTTTCTTCAATATGCGACAAAACAGCTCGCACCTCGATTTCGATCTTGATCTCGCTATCGAGGAAAGCAGTCAGAACCCGGTGTTCTACGTGCAGTATGCGTATGCGCGTATCTGCTCCATGATGGGTGTGCTCGAAAAGGACGGATATAAGCCGCTTTCGCCCGATAAGGTGGACTTCTCGCTCCTTCGTGAAGAGGAGGAGCTTGACCTTATAAATCACCTTAACGCTCTGCCCGAGGAAATAAACGAGGTGGCGCGCACGCTTGACCCGTCCAGGCTCACGCGATATATTATAGAGCTTGCGACGCTGTTTCACCGCTTCTATAACGCTCACCGCGTAAAGGTGGAGGACGAGGCGCTGCTTCATGCTCGTTTAAAGCTTGTAGAAGCCGTAAGAATAGCAATGAGCAATATATTAGGCATACTTAAAATAACGGCGCCCGAAAAAATGTGATAATGATCGTTTTATAGGAGAAAGACAATGAAAAAAAGAATTATAAGCCTAGTTATGGCTTTGGCGCTCGTATTTGCGCTAAGCTCTCAGGCTTTTGCTTCGGACAAGGATTATACGCCTGAAGAGCTTTATGAAAAATATACTACCATAAGAGAGCTTTATGAGTTTTATGAGCTTGACGGCGCGAACGCGGGAGAACTTTTGGACTCCGTAGTAAAGCAGATACTTTCTACGAATCCGGAAACGTTCGAGGATCTAATGAACGCCATGGTAAAAACGCACGAGCAGTATTCGGGCTATTATGACGCGGACACATATGAAGCGGCTTTCGGAGATACCGAGTATTACGGTATCGGCGTTATTGTCAAGGTGGATGCTTCCGACTATATAACCGTGGTCACGGTTTATGACGAAAGTCCGGCAAAAGAGGCCGGAATACTTGAAGGCGACAGGATCGTTTCGGTAAACGGCGAGGACGTATCTTTTGCTTCGATAGAGTATACCGGCACGCTTATCCGCGGCGAGGCGGGAACGAGCGTGAACCTGGGCATATACAGACCGTCGGAGGATAAAACGCTTTCTTTGAGTGTAAAGCGCGGCCCCGTATCAACGCCGTCCATCTCGTGCTCAATGATAAAGGACGACGTTGCATACATATATATAAAGGGCTTTGACAGCTTGGATACGGTGCTCGGTTTCTGCGAGATACAGGACATGCTTTCACAAAACAATATAGAAAAAGTGATAATCGACGTTCGCGCAAACCGCGGCGGCAGCGGAAACGTTGTTTTGAATATTTTAAATCAGATGATAGGTGAAGAGGGAGTCCTCATGGCCGATTTCAGAACGAGCATTGCAACGACAAACAGCTTTTCCACGGGAGTGGGAAGACCGTTTGAAAACCTTGTTGTGATAGCAGACGAAACGTCGTTCAGTGCAGCGGAGATATTTGCAGGCGTAGTTAAGGACTTAAAGCTGGGCATACTTGTCGGAACGACTACGGGCGGCAAAGGCGTAGGCCAGAATCATATGGAATTTGAGGACGGAAGCGTGCTTTCGCTTACGATGACCGAAGTAATACTGCCCGTTACTGGCAAATATCACGGCGAAGGTATAACGCCCGCCGTAAGAGTGGAAAACGAGATGAGACGGCCCGCTATGCCGGAGCTTACGGAGTTTAAATATACTTCTCAGATAAAGCCCGGCTCCGAGGAGTCGAAATCGAGCGATGTTGTACGCGCCGTTGAGGAAAGACTTAATATTTTAGGCTATCTTACGAACGTACCGGACGGAAATTACGATGTTCGTGCGCAGAACGCCGTAAAAGCGTATCAGAAGGCGCATCATATGAATCAGGACGGATACATTTCCGCAACTATTGTAAGATGGCTCTCGGAGGATATAGCCGCATATGCAAATACTCCCGTATTATACGACGACCAGCTTGAAGCGGCGCTGAAAATACTTGGATAATGCATATCTTACGCCCTTTTTGAATTTATATCGTATAAGGGCGTGCGAAGAAGAAATAAAAGTTTCAGGTTGAAACATTAAAGACTTGTTTATCCGCATTGGCGTAAAAAGCGGGCTGCAGTTTTCAAATGAACTGCAGCCCCATTGTTTTTGTTGAGGTTTATTTCTTAGTTACTCTCTCGTAATTCTTTTCGACCAAAGCCCAGTCGATCACTTCAAAGAGCGTCTTTATATATTCGCCCCTTAAATTCTTGAACTTGAGGTAATATGCATGCTCCCATACGTCTATGGCGAGTATCGGCACAAAGCCGGTGCCCTCGATTATCGGATTGTCCTGATTCGGGCTTGCCGAAGCCATGAGCTTTCCGTCTTTATTTGCGGAAAGCCATGCCCAGCCGGAGCCGAACTGACCCGAAGCAAGCGCGGTGAGCTTTTCTTTTAAAGCGTCAAGGCTGCCGAACTCGGCTTCGATCTTCTTTAAAAGCTCGCCCTTGGGCGCCTTCGCGGGATCGGGCGATATGGTAGAGAAGTAGAGATTGTGGTTATAGTAGCCGCCGCCGTTGTTCCTTAAAGCTTTTCTTAAAGCCGCATCCTCGATTTTATCGAGAGAAGCGAGCAGCGTTTCGATATCGCTGTCGGCAACGCCCGCCTTCTGTGCGGCGTCGTTGAAGTTTTTCGTATACGTTGCATGATGCTTTCCGTGGTGCGTTTCCATGGTAAGCGTATCGATATGGGGTTCAAGCGCATTGTAGGGGAAGGTAAGTTCGTACTGTTTAAACATATTTGCATCTCCTTTTTTTAATATCCGTATAATTTGTCAAATTCATCGCGCGTCATACAGTAGCATACATGATCGCGCACAGTGCCGTCGTAAAGCACAAATGCCTTTTTAAGCGTTCCCTCATAAGTAAAGCCGCATTTTTCTATAACGCGCCCCGAGCGTACATTTTCGGGATAGCGGTATATGGATAAAAGCTCGACATGCCAGACATTGAAAGCATATCGTATAACGGCCTTGGCGGCCTCCGTTGCAAGTCCGCGTCCCCAGTAATCCTCGGAAAGCGAATAGCCGAGCATCCGCGCCTTTGAGTTTTGGCGCTTTTCATCGGGATGAAGGCCTATGGTGCCTATCACCTTGTTTGATACCTTGTCAACTACGGCCCATACGTATCCGTTTTCGATAAATGATCTAACGGCCTGCTTTGAGTCGCGCAGCGTTTTATGAGGTGGCCAGCCGGCGTTAGGCCCTACGTTAGGGTTTTGCGAGTATTCAAAAATATCGTTCGCATCCGACCTTTGAAAAGGACGGAGCAGAAGCCTTTCGGTCTCTATTTCATAAAGCATATACATAGGCGGAGGTTTTCAGCGAGAGAGCGCCTCGCGGTATTTTTCGCGCCCCGTTTCGTATATATTGCCGCCGTGAGCATCTACGGCGACTATAGCGGGGAAGTTTTCAACGTATAACTTTTTAACAGACTCGCAGCCGAGATCGTCAAACGCAATGACCTCGCACGAACGAACGCACTTTGAAAGCAGCGCGCCCGCTCCTCCCGTGGCTATGAAGTAGACTGCGCCGTATTTTTTTATGGCGGCGCACACATCCTCTCTGCGGTCGCCTTTGCCTATCATTCCGGCAAGACCTAAAGACAAAAATCTCTCCGAGTAAGGATCCATACGCCCGGAGGTCGTGGGGCCGAGAGAGCCTATTATCTGCCCCGGCCGCGCCGGCGTAGGTCCTGCGTAATATATAACGGCGTCTTTAAGCCCGAACGGCGGCTTCTCGCCTTGGTCGAGCATTGCGGCGATGCGCTTATGCGCGGCGTCGCGGGCCGTATATATCGTTCCGGTAAGGCTTACGCTGTCGCCTGCAAAAAGTGTATTTGCCGCGTCGCGCAGACGCGCAATATCAATTTGTTTTATGTCGTCATTCAATACAGATCAGCCTCCCAAAGCTCAGTTTTGCGCTTTGAATCTAGGCGCCATGTCGTCAAGCAAGGTTTTTGCATCTTCAATGGCGGACATTATCTTTTCAAACTCCGAAACGATGTTGTCGGCGGAACATTTGATGCGATTTTGCTCAGAGGCCGCCTTTGTAAGGTATTCGTCGCAAAGAACGCGCACTCCGCTTATGTATTCGTTCGTTTTATCTACAACCTGAAGACGTTTGTTTTCGGCGTCGGTCATCATCATATCGGCTTCGTTCTGCGCGCGCATGAGCACGGAACCGATGTTCTGCTTTTGAAGTCTGTATTCCGAAAGCTCCGTTCTTGATTCTTCGAGGCTTTGCTTAAGCTGCTCGTTTTCGGCGGTCATATCTTCAAGAGCGCCCTTTAAATGCGCAGCCTCATTTGAAAGCTCATTAAATCGGATCTCCTCTTCCTCCAGGCGCGCTTTGAGCACTTTCGGGTCTTCGCCCGCGTTTATTGAGGAAGTCGGGCTTGCATTATCGAGCCGATCCTGCAATTCCTTGTTTTTTTGAAGAAGCGCGTCGTAAAGCCTTGTCTTGTCTTCAAGCTGTGAATCGAGGGCAGCTATCCGCTCCTCAAAGGCTTCGCGCTCACTGTCTGCTTTGTTTATGAGCATTTCGATATATTCCATTACGTCCTGTTTGTTAAAGCCCATGACGGCAGAGCCGAATTTTACATCGGGATCCATACTTATGCCTCCTTATCGTAAAAAAGCATTTTAATAATAAAGTGTTTCCGAAAAAAAGCACGCCTTCGTTTTTTTGCGGACGAAAGGCGCGCTTTTTTTAAACTATCCTATAACGGAATCGGCTTTGCGGCTCAACTCCTGAAATTTTTGTACGCCTATGACCTTGTCCTGTATTTCTCCGCCCTTGAAGAATATAAGCGTAGGTATGCTCATTACCATATATTCCTGCGCCAAAGACGGCTCCTCATCAACATTTACCTTGCATACCTTTAATCTGCCGTCATAGCTTTCGGCCAGCTTGTCCACCTCGGGTGCGATCATCTTGCACGGTCCGCACCACGAAGCCCAGAAATCGACCAAGACGGGCATATCGGAATTTATTACCTGCTCGTCAAATTCATGCGTTTTAAGATCGAGTATCTTTTCTGAAGCCATATTTTTACCTCCTAAGAAAGCGCCCGAAGATCGGATGCGTTTTTTTCGTTCGTCTTATGCAAACGGATAATATTACTATTATTTCTGTTTAAATTATATCAAAGATGTTCTGAGATTACAACCGTATTTTAAATATAATCACGTCCGTTTATGCAAAAACACGGAGCATATATGTTATGGAAACAGGGATGGTTCTTAAGTGATAAAAAACCTCGGCGTTCATTATGCGTTTCGGGATCTCAAGTTATTAGTAATTAAGTTTTACTATAAATGATAATTTGGTATAGCAATACGTTTTTAACATATAGGTGGTTTATTGGTATATGGAATAAATTAAGGAATTAAAATCAAACTGAAGTAATTATAGTTCTAACTTATTATCAAAGACTTGACAGGTCGATTAAAGTCGAATATGCTTAAAAATGTAATGGTATATATTGGAGTTTTCGATAAACCAAGTAATTATACAACCGATAGTTCGGTACCGAGGTGGTTTAAATGAGAAATCTAATAATATGGTTTTCATTATCTGCCCTCTCGCTTATTGAATGGCTTGTCTCTCAAACTCTTTATGCTTATTACGGATTTGTATGGGCGATATGTTTCGCTGCAGCAGTTTCGGTATGTTTTTGCATATTATTAAATAGCTTAGAAGAACATTTTGCAGTATGTTTTTTTGTGTGGTTAGGTGTGTACTCGCTTATTACGGTATTATTGACGAGTTTTTCTCCGCATAATGGTTTGCTTGAGTGGGGATTTGAAATTACATCCTCATTTGCGTTCTCAGTGATATCTTGCATTATTCGTTATGCTATTACTGTATCTGTGGTACTTGTTTTTTGCCTTATTAAGTTTTTAAAAAGAATCACAAAAAAAGGACGGTAGTTTTCTCTGACTTCAAACGTGTTATTAAGAACACAATAACCAGCAATGACATGGTTGCAAAGTATGATTATGAGGAAGAGCTTGTATATCGTTCAAACTCTAACGGCACGAAGCGGTACTATCTCCATAACGGACACGGAGACGTAATAGATACGTCGAAGCCCGACGGCTCCTAGGGAAAGACGTACGACTACGACGCGTTCGGCGTTGAGGAGAACATAGTATCGTCCGACGCGAACCTTATCCGCTATGCGGACGAGTATTACGAGAAGCAGATAGGGCTTTATTATCTGCGGGGACGGTATTACGATCCTGAGACAGGCAGGTTTATCACAGAAGACCCCGTGAGGGACGGCACGAACTGGTATGTGTACTGCGGGAATAATCCGGTGATGTACGTCGACCCGAGTGGGTATATACGCGAAGGCGGTTATTATACCATAAACGGTGTTTATGGATACTACGCCGACCCGGATGCGGCTGAGTTTGGCAAAAACTCTGATACATATAAGATACTTGTTGATTTGGGAAACCGGTGGACTGCGACATCTTCACAAAGCCAACGGGATGAATACCACGATCTGGCAGAAAGAGCTCGAAAAAATGGACGAATCGGTACACCATATATGTATGGTCAAAATGTTATAATTCAAACATTACATAACAATGCTGATATTGGACTAAAATATCGAAAAGTTTATGATAATGCTTATGATAAAAACATGTTAGTTGAACCATATATATGGTTCGTTGCTATTGAGTTTACATATTGGAATTATAAATACGATGACACTTGGCGATTGCCGCAAGCATATTTAAACAATAATAATTTTGACAATAATTTTGACGGAATTGATTTAACGCTAAAAAACGTGAGGAACTGGATTCCTTGGATATATTTCGACGGAAAGTTGTGGTCGGCAGATAAGTTTTCTAATATGAACTTAGGTTATGTAGGAATTAAAATGGGATACGATAATGAATTGCTGCTCAATTTTGAGACTAAAGACGAAGAAGGAGACATATATGCAATAAACTACGGAATATCATTAGCAAAGAGAGGCCGATGATATAGATGAAAATCAAACATTGCTCGGTTCTAATTTTATGCATTATAAGTAGTATATTGCTACTTGTCATCGACGGATTAAGAGGTAAAGCATCGTATTTAGTAGATCCTTATATATATATCATCTATATATATCATCTATGTGATTTACATAATTATTGCAATTATATCTCTTTTTAAAGTGTTTTCTGCTATAAGGACAAATAAATCAAGAGCTATAGCCGTATCTCTCGTTATTGCAGCTACACTTTTATTATTGAATTTTGGGCCGTATTTATATACAACCTCAAAGATAAACTATAACTTAAACAAAGACAACTATTTAAACTCGGTTGAAGCCTTTAAAAAGGGCGAGTTGGAGCATTACCACGCTGAAGCCAATGTATACGCAGCTTGTTATCCTTTAACATCGTACAATGGACAAATCGTTGTACAGGAACACGGTAATAAATTAAAGATGAAATTTTATGTTTACACTCGTTTTTCAAAAAAACAAATAATTGTCTTTGACTCAACAGATGTAGGAATAGAAGAGACAGATTTTTCTCCAGCTACGAATGTGTTTTTTGAATATGATAATGTAAGAAAGCTTGCACCAAATTGGTTCTGTGCAACACAAAAACATGCGTATCAGTTGATAGATACAGATTAAGTAAACAGTCTTAATACAAACAAGGTAGCCGCTTTGTGGCTTGTTCCAAATTTTGTATATAGTCCGAAGAATAGCGTTAAACAGAGCAAAAATAATATATTTCAGAAGGGCGGATTATCCGCCCTTCTGAAAAAGATTGCTCTGTCAGACCGAGTATTATGTATATGACTTAAGCGGCAACACCGTTCAGACTGTGACATACGGGTATAACAATAACGGCAGCCTTACAAATAAGACGATAAAAGACGGCAATAACGTCGTACAAAGCACGGCGACGTAATAGATACGTCGAAGCCCGACGGCACTTCGGGAAAGACGTATGACTACGATGCCTTCGGCGTTGAGGAGAACATCGTATCATCCGACGCGAACCTTATCCGCTATGCCGACGAGTATTACGAAAAAGTGGCATAGTAACCGCCAAAAAACAACAGAAACTGTGGTCGCGTTTAAGTATGCTTTAAGAATAACGCTTCTTGTTATTGAAATAAGTATTATTTTGTTTTATAATATAACAAAATAAAACAAGTGGGAGGCAGTAAAATGGGTATTATAAAAGCAGCATTAGACGCAGTAGGCGGCACTTTGGCGGATTCTTGGCTCGAAGTCATAGAAGCCGACAATATGAGCGATACGACGGTATTTACCTCGGGAGTAAGCGTTAGAAAGGACGGCAAGCGCGGCTCAAATACGAGCGCCAACGCCGACACCATCTCGAACGGCTCCAAAATACACGTATATCCAAACCAGTTCATGCTTCTCGTAGAGGGCGGCAAGGTCGTTGACTTTACGGCTGAGGAAGGCTACTATACTGTAAACAATTCTACTCAACCTTCGCTTTTCATGGGCGATCTGGGAGCAAGCATAAAGGAGGCTTTCGAGCGCATCAAATTCGGCGGCGTACCGTCCACAGCGCAGAAGGTGTTCTTTATCAACATGCAGGAGATAAAGGGAATAAAGTTCGGAACGAGAAATCCTGTCAATTACTTTGACAATTTCTACAATTCAGAGCTGTTCCTTCGCGCACACGGCACATATTCTCTCAAGATAGTCAATCCGCTTTTATTCTATGCAGAGGCTATACCGAAGAATGCAAAGCGCGTTGACATAAACGATATCAACGAGCAGTACAGAAACGAGTTTTTGGAAGCGCTTCAGACTTCGCTTAACCAGATGTCGGTCGACGGAGTGCGCGTATCTCACGTATCGTCCAAGGGACGCGAGCTTTCAAAGTATATGGCCGACACCCTCGACGAGGATTGGAGCCGTATGCGCGGCATGGAGATACAGTCGGTAGGTATTGCAAGCATTTCCTACGATGAGGAATCTCAGAAGCTTATCAATATGAGAAACAAGGGCGCAATGCTCTCCGACGCTACGATAAGAGAGGGCTTCGTTCAGGGCTCCATCGCGCAGGGCATAGAGAGCGCGGGCTCCAATACGGCAGGCGCGGCCACGGGATTTATGGGCGTGGGTCTCGGAATGAACGCGGCAGGCGCTATGGGCGCGGCGTCCAATACCAATCTTGAGCAGATGCGCATGCAGCAGCAGGCACAGCAGGTGCAGCGCCAGGCAGCCCCGGCTCAGAACGGCTGGACGTGCGAATGCGGCGCAGTGAATACGGGCAAGTTCTGCTCTGAATGCGGAAAGCCTATGCCTGCTCCCAAAGCTGAATGGGTATGCGAGTGCGGCACGAAGAATACGGGCAAATTCTGCTCCGAATGCGGAAAGCCGATGCCCGCAGCCTCCGTATGCCCCAAGTGCGGAACGTCTTTGAACGCCGGCGCGAAATTCTGCCCCGAATGTGGAGAAAAGCTCGCATAACAGTCTTTAAGAGGTGTTATTATGGCTGTATTTACATATAAATGCCCCAACTGTGACGGCGGTCTTGAATTTAACGCGGCTAAACAGAAGTTCGTATGCGAATACTGCATGAGCGAATTTACAATGGATGAGCTAAAGGCTCATTTCAATGAAGAGGAGCTTTCCAAACAGGCGGAACAGGACGCAAAGGAGGAACGGGAGCACATTCACGAGCATACGCATAATGAAGAAGACGGCGATATGCTCATGTACAACTGTCCCTCATGCGGCGCAGAGATAGTTACCGACGCAACGACGGCGGCCTCGTTCTGTTATTATTGCCATAACCCGGTCGTGCTTTCGGGAAGGCTGGCGGGAGAATACAAGCCGGACCTGGTGATCCCGTTTACGATAGAGCGAAAAGAGGCGGAAAACAGGCTTCTTGAATGGATAAAAACAAAAAAGCTTGCCCCAAACGATTTTTACGGCAAGGAAAACATAGAGAAGATGTCGGGAGTTTATTTCCCGTTTTTCCTGGTATCCGAAAAGATCAACGGCAATCTTAATGCAGAAGCGCACAATGTACGCACCTGGATAAGCGGCGACACGGAGCATACGGAAAGAAATATCTACCATGTTGCAAGAGAAGGAACGATAATCTTAAAAAATATAACGAAAAATGCTTTAAACAAAGAAGAAAAGGTGCTTGTAGATAATGTGCTGCCGTTCGACATGAAAAAGTCGAAACCCTTTTCCATGGCGTATCTGTCGGGCTTTTTTGCGGAAAAGCGAAATCTCGAGATAGATTCTTTTAAAGAAGAAATAAAGGCGGAGGTAATGCAGTATACGGAAAACATACTGCGCGATACGCTCGATAATTACGACGAGCTTCACTCCGTTCATGTGGAGACGCACGTTAAGGCCAGGAAAAATCAATATGCGCTCATGCCTGTATGGGTACTTACGTATAAGGGCAAGGATAAGATATATTATTATGCGATGAACGGTCAGACAGGCAAGATATGCGGCGACGTGCCGATATCCATGAAAAAGCTCTTGATAAGATTTTTATGCGTGGCCGCTCCGATATTTGCGGCGCTCTGCATTTTGGGAGGGCTCTTGTTATGATGAAAAAAAGCGTAAAAAGAGCGGCGGCCCTGATTATGATAATGCTTATTGCCGTGCTGTCACTTGCGGCGGCGGGCGCGTCGGGAGATTACGAAAGCGTATACGATTACGCAGGCGTTTTTTCGGATGAAGAGGCGTCACAGATACAAAGCCGAATCGAGAGCGCAGAAAGTCAGACGGGCTTTGATATATCGGTGCTTACGATATACGACGCCGAAGGATATTCTACGAGGACGTACGGCGCGGATTTTTACGAAAGCAAGGGCCTCGGCCGGGGCGTAGATAAAACGGGAGTCATGTACATTTTCGACTTTGACAACGGCGAGATGTATATTTTGACAAAGAGCAAGGCGCTTAATTATCTCACCGACAGCCGAATAAACGATATGCTCGACGAGGCGTATGTTTACGCCGGAGAGAAGGATTATTATAATGCAACGCTTTCTCTCATAAGCGGTACCGTTTATTATTATGAACAGGGAGAGCCGGACGACCTTCGGTATTATGATGAGGAAACGGGCGAGTATTCGCGCCCGAAGCACGGGCTTACGCCTATGTGGGCAGTAATATTCTTAGCGATAGCCGTAGTCGTTGGTCTTATCGTATGTGCGGCTTCGCGCCGCGGGTATACTGTTGCAACGCAGCGCTACAGTTATGATTACAGAGGCAATTCTTCTCTTGATCTGAATGTCAGGGAAGACAGACACATTGACACAAGACGCTCAAGAAGGCGCATTCCGCGCGCATCCGGAGGCGGAGGCGGCGGACGAAGCGGCGGCTTCGGCGGCGGTTCAAGAAGCACTACGTTCCATTCGTCGAGCGGAGGCTCGTTCGGCGGAGGAGGGCGAAAGCTGTAAGAAAAAAAGACTGCTTTTTCTTGCGGTTTGCGGTATAATAAAAAAACAGGCGGATTTTCAAGTCCGCCTGTCATATGTGCCCGTAGCTCAGTTGGATAGAGCGTTGGACTCCGACTCCAAAGGCCGTGCGTTCGATAAGTGAGGCTCCAAGAGTGCGAGCCTGCGGCGAAGCACGATTGGCGAAGCCGAACTTATGCCCGCGCCGAAGGCGCAGGGTAATCGCATCGGGCGATGCGATATAATTAAGTCTTAAACAGAACAAAAGAGATAATAAAAAAACAGGCGGATATTAAAGTCCGCCTGTCATATGTGCCCGTAGCTCAGTTGGATAGAGCGTTGGACTCCGACTCCAAAGGCCGTGCGTTCGAATCGCATCGGGCATACCATCCGAAACAGGCACCCGCATGGGTGTCTGTTTCGGATTATAACGGATGTACACGAGAACGCACCCGTTCGATAAGTGACGCGCGGGGAGCGCGAGGCCGCGCCGAAGCGTGATTGGACGGCGGAACTTATGCCCGTGCCGAAGGCGCAGGGTGATCGCATCGGGCATACAAAAAAGGCTGCAGCGATTTTTATGTCGCTGCAGCCTCTGTATTTTATACTGTGCTTAAGGCGATATCAGCCCACGCCGCCGTCACCGGGATAGTTGGTGAAATCGTAGATATACATGCCGTTCGAGACGGTGACCATATGACCGTCCATCATGCTGAGCTGCGGCTTCCAATCAAGGACGCGGCCGTTTGAGTCTACGATGATGACCTGTGCATCGGGGTAGCTGTCTACCCAGTTGCAGCAGAGAATGAAGGGCTTGCCGGTGTCGCTCTTGTAGAGCACCTCGCCGGTCTCTCCGACCCAGCCGTTCGATTCGTTCATTATCCATTTGTTTACCGTAACTGAGGCGAAGCGGTCGGTGGGGATTATGAGATAGAGTTCACGGCCCCCGCCGGTCTGAACGATCTGACCTGCGGGCAGCTCCCGAAGAAACTCAAAATCCTCCGTAAGTCCCGAGTCCTCAATGACCTGACGCCAGTAATCCATGTCATTGATCATCTCATTTTGGCCGCGCTGGTCGCCAAAGACGCCGACAAGCACCGCGCCGCAGAGAACGTCCTCGTCAAAAAGCACCTGACGCTGTATGACGGTCGGATCCCATTCGCCGCCCCACTGAGCCTGATTGTAGACAAGCGCTCTAAAGAGGTAGGTGACGGTGAGCGCCCTTGAGCAGGGCTCGTTAATGTCGAAGGCGTCTTCAAAGCCCGAAAGCAGTCCCTGATACTCGGCCCAGCTCACAGCGCCGCTGTACCAGCCGTCCGGGAAACGTGCCGAGACAGTGCTTGGAGCGCCGGGCTCCGGTGCTTCCATCGAGCGCCAGAGGAATGTGATGATATGGGCGCATGAGCAGGTCTGATCGGGCGAGAAGGCGGAGGCGGTCGTACCGTTCGTAATGCCCTGTTCCACCGCCCAGAGTACCGGCTTGTAGAAGTAGTTGTTCTCATTCACGTCGGTGAAGGGGTTTGTCTTGGTGTTCGGCTCCGGCTGGCCCATTGCCCGCCAGAGGAAGGTAACTACCTGACCGCGGGTGCAGATGGTGTAGGGTGCGAATTTGCCGTCGCCGACGCCTTGAGTGACGTCGCCGCCCACTGCCCAGAGTACCGGATTATAGAAATAATCGTTGGGGCTCACATCCGAGAAGGGGGAGTAGTAATCCTCCGCCATCGCAGTAGGAACAAAGAGCGAGAGCATAAGAATGGCAACGAGAACAATAGATAAAAGCTTGCATTTCATTGGTTGTTTCTCCTTTCCATATTTCTTTGCGGAATAACTTTGTTTGTTCTCCGTATTATATTCCTCCATAGAAGCGCTGCGGCAGGTACGGAGGGATTTTTAAAGATACTATTATTATACCAAACGATACATGGAGAATCAATATCCTTAAAGCGTTCGCTTTGGCTTTTATCGCCCAAAGACGATCGATCGGCTGCCGGAAGGGCGCGAAAAATACAGATAGAAGAGGCCGAGCGCGAGGCGCAGATGAACGGCAAGGACGTATTTACATATAAATTTGAGAACGGATGGAGCGTTGAGGGCGAGAGCTTTGATGCGCTTACATTCAACTTCGGGAAGCTTACGGCAAGGGATTCGCTTGCGGCTGAGGCAGAGCTTAGGGGCGCGGGCGTAAATATGGTGGTGCCCAAATTTTCGGGCGAGTATCTTATAAGGATAGCGGCGAGGGCATGTGAGACAAAGCGCGCGGACGGCAGGAGGCTGGGAAGCGACGTATTCATGTCGCTTCCGCTTGCGGCGTTTTCGGTGATAAGAAGCGAGACGCGCTCTTTTTTGCTTCGTGCGGGATCGTAGCAGGAGACGGCGGCGGATGGATAAGAAGGCAGTGCCTTCTTATGGCCCGTGGGAACAATACGGGGATTGAGTTCTTCGTATCGTGCTCTCTTAGAGAGCTTGGGCGGTGGATACAGGCGCACAATGAGATCGAGAGGGAGCGGGAGAAGGCGAGGAAGTAAAAAAGCCGGAGCGTTTTGCTCCGGCTTTTGTAACTTACTTGGATCGCGGTCATTTGCCCTACGGCAGAATAATCTTGGGCGGTTTTTTGAAAGGGATCGGGTTCGAGTATTTGTTATAAACGCCTTTAAGAGAATAATGGCAGGAGTCGAAGATGTCTTTGGGGCAGTCGTAGCAATAATGCCCACAGTGCAGCCAGAGATCTTCTTTTTCGAAATCGTTGCAGATATCGTATGTATTTTTTGCGTTTATTCTGCAGTCGTAGCAATTATGCTCGCAGACAACATAAGGCGTAGTTGCCCAAAGCTCTGCTTCGCGCTCTCTTTCTCTCTCTTCCCTGTGTTTTTTTATTAAGAAATATGCTATCGACATTACGAGCCCTCCCTTCATATGAACTAAACAATCATCTATCTATTTATATAATATACCATAGTTAAATAAATGTCAATATATGAAAAAAGGCGAGCATATAAAATGGCGGGAAAAACGTATGAACTCCTTTTCCAACTCAGCGCACAATTGAACGGAGCTTTTGCGACTTCGCTGCAGAGAGCACAGACGGAGTTTGGAAGGTTAAATGCGGAAATAAAGCAGCTTAATCAAGTGCAGAAGGACATGAGTGCGTATCAGAAGCAGCAACAGGACGTTGAGAAGCTTACACAGCAGCTAAAAACCGAGGAAGCCGAGCTTGAGAAGGTCAATAAAGAGTATGAGAAGATAGGGCCGCCTACAGCGGAGCTTGCGAACAGAAAAAAAGAACTTGAGCAGAATATAGAAAAGATACAGACAAAGCTCAAGGCCGAGCCAAAGGCAGGTACGGAGGGATTTTTAAAGGTACTATTATTATACCAAACGATCCATGGAGAATCAACATCATTAAAGCCTCGCTTTGGCTTTTATTTGTAGAGTCGTCAATGATGTGTGACACTTCACCCGAAAAAATATGACGAAGGTTATATGTGCGAATTTGAGAAAGACGAGGAGCCGTAAGGCGAGGGTCTGTCCCAAAATTTGTGTAAAGTCCGAAGCATGGTGTAAAACAGAGCAAAAATAATATATTGCGGGAGGGCGGATTATTCCGGCCTCCCTTTCTTGCAGTATAAGCGGGAACGGAATGCATGTCAAGGGCGGCGGC
>JAFQZS010000047.1 GCA_017405765.1 Clostridia bacterium | reverse complement strand
TGCAGCAATTCACGAATTTTCTCCCTCCGTGCTCGTTCCTCGGAACTGCGTTTTCTTCTGCTGCTCATAATTAAACCTCCAATATGGTGCTTCTATTTTACACCTTATCGGAGGTTTACACAATTTTCGGGACGGCCTCTATTATTTACGCTACTTTTTAAATACAAACAGGTATTCATGCGCAATCAACAAAAAATTATACTTCACACTGTTTGTTTTCCAATATCCCGTGGCTTTGCAGTTGTGCTGTTCCTTGATAATCAATTCTTTTAACTTAAATCCGGCATCTTCAAATATACGCATAACATCAAACGACATAGGTATCATATGTCCTTTTTTCCGCGTGTCCCCCATGAGCACAGCGCAAAATTTGTCCTTTTTTAGAACGCGGTAACACTCTGAAGCGACTGATTTCATCTCAAATAGAAAGTCTTTTACTTTCAGCAACGACAAATCTGCGGGAATATCGTCGCTGTATTTGATAATATCTGCATATGGCGGATGTGTGCAGATAAGGTCAATGCTGCTGTCCGGAATAAAATCAAGTTTTCTCGCATCGCCTTTATGAATATATACTTTCCCGTTAGCGCCTTCACGGTCAAAAGATGTTTTTTCTCTGCACCTGTTTAATGCTATATCGTTTACATCTACGCCGATAATGTCACGATTAAGGAGTTTTGCTTCAACAAGGGTTGTACCGCCTCCGGCAAATTGATCAAGTACCAAATCACCCTCTTGCGAATAGCGCAGAAGGATATTACGCGGAATATATGGCGACCAGTTTCCTCTCCATTTTGCATCGTGAGTTGCCCAATCACCGCGCTTTGGAAATGACCAATGTGTTGTCATTTCCAACTCAAAATCTTCGGGTTCCCATTTTTTTATTTGACTTCTCATATGATTCTACTCTATTTCTTCAAACTCCATTTTACTAATGGAAAACAATCCTATTTTATCCGCATATATAGTGTCGACTTTTTCCTTGTGTATTTTTGCAAAAGAATCAGCAATTATATATGCTCTTACATTTTCAAATTCTTCTTTTGTGCTGATTTGTTCTATCCATTTCAAATAACGATTGACTTGTTCATATGCTTTATAACTCGCTTTACCTCTTTTTAATTCAATCACAATATTAGGTATTGTACCGTCTTTTATAGGATTGCTCATGCTGTACAAACATATATCCGCTCTATCCATATCCATTGGCTTAAACGGAGAGATTGGTACTTGACGACACAATATGTAGTCCTCCGTTAAGAATGAGGCAAACGGTTTTAACGAAGAAAGAATTGTAAATTCTAGTTGAGCTTCATTTATAAAGTCATCTTTAATGTCAACCATTGATTCGTCAAAAATTGTTTCGTCGCCTTTTTTATTGATTTCATCAGTCACAGAAAAATCAAGTTTTCTATCAGATGTTTGAATCTTATTCATTAAAACCGATACTTCCCCCGGTGTTAAAGTACAAAATCCCATTCCCTGCATGCTATTAGATGGTAATGGATAAGGGTATTTGCCTAATTCAAAATATAAATCATCTGAAGCAATATATTTGCCCGTATCTGCATTTTGGTGAAACTGAAAAATATAAGGCTGTGCTTTTTCTGCACCTTTAACCTTAAAAACGCCTTCCTTTTCAGTCGGTACATACCTTTCTGTTTCATCCCAAAATAGATTTGCCTGCGATTTTATACCAAGAGGACTATTCTTTCCGTTGATATAGAATGAACCAGACTTTTTATTTCCGTAGATTTTTCCGCCATATACGATTTTTCTGTTTAAAAAGAAAAATAAATCGCTGCCTTCCCTGCTGCAGGCATAATCCGCCAATATAGCATAATGGCGGCTCCTACTTGACGGTTGATTAGTGAATACCGGTTTCATAAGAAAGCCGTAAATTCCTCTTTTTAAGTATAATTTCAATGTGTTTTCATCATATAATGCTATAAATAATCCGCCTTGCATAACAGCTTGACTCCTTATAGTTTGTTCAAAATGCCATTTTCCAAATCGTTGATGTTATATATATGCTCCATAACATCAAAGGTTTCTTCCAGGTTGTGCTTCGCGCTCTCCCATCCTTTACCATCGGTAAACCATACAAATGTGAATCCGTCAATAGTTTCAACCTCTTGATTAATTTGCTTATAGCTGCGGGCAGTTTCGTTTAACTTTGACCCGCCGCTGGCATAAAAGTTTGTTTCAATGCCGTAAATCATATTATCAGTCTTTATCACAAAATCAAAGCGTTTCTCCATTTTTCCCTGATTGGAAATGGCTGATAAATCTATGTTCCACTTATCAACAATTTCATGGATATACATTTCCTTGAAATAAGTTATGTCTTTAATAAATCCCGCTTTCTGAATAAAACCCTCTACAAGGTTCTCCATTAAGTGACCTCCGCGATTTTTCCGACCGTTTGATTCCAATCCCGTTTCAACTCCGGTGGCATAATCTACAAGATTGCTTATAATATGATTGGCAATCAAATCAAACAGACCGGTCTTCCTCATAAAAATCTTATATTGCTCAATTTGCGAACCGGTAAGTTTCTCATTTTTGAAACTATATGTATATTCACCATCGCTGTCAATCGCATAGATTTCTTTTGAACGAACTGCCAGCAAAACGGGGATACACTTCAAAATTGCAGGATATTTGCCCGCTAACTTTTCAAAATCATTTTCAATATCCTTTGAGCCTATTAAAGAATTAAGAATATTCAATTCTACCTTGATTTCTTCAACATTTCGGTAAACCTTGCTGTAGTTTACATAATAAGTATAATCTGAGATGCTGCTACGAAAACCGGACAGCCACGTTGTAAAATCTCTCATAATTCATCGTCCTCTTAATCTTGCTGAACAAACTTCTTGATAGTGTCATATAGAGCTTCGGCGCTTTCAATTGGACATTTATAATTGCTTTCAGCCGAAATCTTTAGTTCATCATTATACATATCCTGCGCTTCCTTTAATGTCCACTTCGCCTTATCATCTTTTCCGAAAGCTGTATAATTTTGCAGTTAATTCTATTTTTGTTTCGTCATACATAAAAACTACTTTTCTAATAATTCGTTATCAGCAATTCGTGAATCTTACCTCTGCCTTTTCCTTTACTGTTAATAGCACGATTGGCAGACACTCGACTTATATTTAACCCGGAGTATAAATCGTCAAAGAAGTTATCATATTCATTCACGTTATGCGGATCTGAATTGCTTGCCATTACTTTTGCTGCCGTCAAAGACTTAATAAACTCTCCCAGTCTGATTTGATCCTCATCATTAAAGTTGTCCGCAGTATATGAAGTAAACTCAGCTGTCTTTGTCAACGGACGATATGGCGGATCAAAGTATACAAATGTATGTTCATCTGCATATTGTTCAATGCATGTATAGTCTCCGAAAAGAATTGTTACGCCCTGTAAAAGAGCCGAGGTTTTGTTGATATTATCGCTGTCACAAATTGTCGGTTTTTTGTAAGATCCCATAGGAACATTATACAGTCCTTTACGATTGACGCGATACAGACCGTTAAAGCATGTCTTGTTAAGATAAATAAACAAAGCAGCACGAAGAGTAGAATTGCTCTTAGTTGGATGCATCATTTCTGTATTAAAACGTTCTCGCTGCTGATAATAGTATTCCTTTCTGTCGCTATCTTTGCAGCTAAGGTGGTCTTGCTCAAAAGCAGAGAGAAACCCTATCAATCTATCGGGATTGTCACGTACCACCGTGTAAGCGTTTATCAATTCGATGTTGGTGTCACAAATATATACCTCATCCATATCATAAGTATTTAATACGTCAAACAATACAGCTCCAGCTCCTACCATTGGTTCGCAGTATTTTGTGATTTCTGTTCCCATATTAGGAGGATAATATTTGCGTATGGTAGGCAACAATTGTCCTTTTCCCCCTGCCCATTTTATAAATGGTTTCGCTGGATTCTTTTTATCATATCTGGTAGTCCGACCGTCAATGGGTTTTTCTGCCTCAACAGGTATAATCCACATATGGCCGAGCATTGCCACATTCGGTATCCTATTCTCTTTGCAAAGCGTTATAACACGCCGATGCGATATTCCCCATTTTTTAGCGGCTTCATCAGCCGAGATATATTGAATCTGCTGCATAGTATCTCTCCATCTGTTTTGTTGTATATATTATATTCTATTTCTGGAACAAAATCAATATCATTTTTGGCGCAAAAAATTTGGGGAGACGCTTCTTTTGCAAGACATCTCCCCGCATATTTCTGCTTTTCTACTTCTCCAACGCCTCAAGACCGCCTTATCTATCCCTGTGCCCTAAGCTCATCGCGCACCTCCATGAGTATCTTTCCCAGCTCGTTTCTGCCCACTCCCTTTACGGCGCCCCAGAACCTATCATTATGATTATTGCCCTCCTCCAGATATGCCTCTCCCGTAAGGAGCAGGGCATTTTTTATATCCATGTCCGAGGCATTCCTTGTGAACTTGTCGCGGACGATCTCCTTCATGATCCCTATCTTTACCTCCTCCCAATCGGGACGAAGCTTCACTCGCCTTCCGCCTCTCTTTGCTGCAGCAGGAGAGGGATACGCCTGAAATGATTTGCGCTTCTCTGTATCCAGTGTCTTAGCCGCCTGAAAGGCATGCTCCGCCGAGGGGTATTCCATGCCCTCATACTCAACCGTGCAGGGATAAAAATTAGATAAAAATGCATATTCCCCTTTAAAACTCTTTATTGCCTCAGCCATCTTTTATACACTCCTTTGTTTTTTCTATTGTAATAATACCACGGCGCATGTTCCGAAAACAGGACATGTGCGCATTATGCGGCCCGCGATTTAAACTGTTTGCAAAAGACTTAGCAGCTTTTAAACGCCGCGCCCCCGTAAACTTTGTAAAGCCTTTATCCCTTAACGTTGAAGCTGCCGTATGAGCGTTGCTTCAGCCGTCAAGCGCTTCCGAAAGGGCTTTTTTTGTCAGCTCGTAACAGAGCATATTCGGACAATAGACCGTGCTCTTTAGTACAGGACTAAGATCCATATTCAGATATTCCATTATCGACAAGGCAATGCCTGCGCTGCGCGAGACGCCGGCCTCGCAATTTATCCAGATCGCGTCGGCCATATCCTTCCACTTAATAACAAAACGGGCTGTCTTTTTGGCGTCGTCGGCAGTCATACGTCCGCCGGTGCCGAAAGCATCCATTGTTTCTTCGCCGACGTCATAAAAAGAAAGATACAGCACCTCTTTGATCGAATTATTCTCCCTATTAAAGTGCGCCCTTTCGCTCTCTGGGTCGCTTATCGAAATTATTACCTTTGTGCCTTCAAGATCTTTGTAACTCAGCTTGACCGCTTTTGTTCTGCTCAGTATTTTGATGTTCATATGTTATCACCTATATGGAGGATAAGAAAAAAGATGCACCAAAAGGGGTGCATCTTAAAACTCTTATTTAATCAAATCGTGTCCTTTATAATAATACCATAATAATTGGTCTATTCCATTTTTGCTTATACGTTCTTTGTTACTCAATTCTGTAATAGCTTTTGTGAACTCCTTATATGCAGTTATTACAGATTTGCTATAATAGTTTTCTTTGTTAACCTCGATATAACGAGGCAATGCTTTTTTTACAATTGTATCATATATAGGAAATTTATCTGCATAATCTTCCTTTTCTTCCTTTAATAGTGCTATACTTGCGTAATGGCAATATTTAGATGCAAAGGAAATGTTTTTCCTTGGGTGTTTGCCTTTTTCAGGACTTGTTTCTTTTGATATTATTCTTAACAGCTTCATTTTTTCTTCCTTAGAAAAATCTTCTGTCTTTAAGAATTCTTTCAATACTGATACTTTACTTTCAGTTATCTCACAAAGGCGCTCCCATATTTGTATTCTACCAACACCATCACCATTTAGATGTGTGCTGTTTTCATTGTCTACTGCGCAAATTGTTTTAAATAAAAAATACCTAAACTCATTACATTTTTCAGACTCGTTTAACTTTGAAAACCAATATGCCGATGAACCAAAATATCCGTCTCTATAATTGTCGTTATCATTAACCGTATACTTATCTATATCTACTTCTTCTGTAATAGGCGTGTTTTTGCCGTTCTTTAATTCTCCTTTTGAGGTCACATCAAATACTTTTTTATAAGATGGATCATAGCTAATCATAGCTAATACTTTAAACACATTCTCTTGTGTTAAAGAAACAACACCCGAGGCATTTGTTTCCAAATGATATTTCGATTTCTTGGAACTCTCGATTTCATTATAGAATAATGATTGCTTTTCCATACTCATCACTCCTTTTTATAATTATACCATACCTGGGAATCCGATTGCAGCTTCCGCCGCGAAAGAGAATTGATAGTATAATATTTGTAACGTATCATTTCTAAAAAACTAGCAAAAGACGATTCGATCCCAAGGGTCTTATGGGACGTTTTTCACCCATCCGGCGTTGTATTATTATAACGGAAACGATATAATGTAAATGTATGTAAAGCAGCCGAAGAAGCTTCTGTTATGAACGTTTCCAAATGTCCCGTGAAAATACACCGACGCGGGCCGCATCGGTCAAAAAGAAACGAAGAAAGGAGATTTGAACATGTATGACGAAGAATAAAACTATTGCGATTCAAACGTTGAGGGGGCTGCCATGAGAGATTATAATGAACTGACGTCATGCTGGAACGATTTGTTGGAGCGCATGATATACGAAAATGAACTTGATGCAGAGCTTGCCCAACGTCTGATTTTTGAGACCTATCATTTTGAAAAGAACAATATTCCAGGCGATCACATCCCAAGAAACAGACTGCTGCTCTATAAGTACGTCGTTCGGTTCGGCGATTTGTTTTATCGGGGATATCCCAAAGGAATGCGGGGGTCGACAGCAGACACCTTCTGCATTTTCGCAGAGGGCTTGAGTTATGCCATTGAAAACAACTTTGATTGCGGCTACGGAGCAAACCCGCTCCCGATCAGCCTGAATATGCACGTTCCCGCAGGCTGCGCCCCTCTTGAGGCGGATATGACGACGTATGGATCGTTTATCCGGGATTTCAATGAAAACGTGGGGTGGCTGCGGGAGCAATATTATGAAGATGAGGATGAGGATGAGGATGTGGAACAGCTGTGAGAGAGAAGTAAAGTTCAAAATCAAATCTGTATCGAAAACATATTCAAACGTGAGAAAGGAGAAATGATTATGCTGTTTGAATTGATAAGAGAACCAGATGAGATAAAAAACATGATATCTATCTGTTCACGTGTCTGGAAAGGAGAAAAAGTTGAAAAAATTAAGTTGTTCTCAAAAGGCGATGAAGTTAATATTTGCGAGTATCTGCCCAGAGATGTAAGCAATTACAAAAATAATGACGATAAAATATTTGAATACATTGGAAGTAATGATACATTTCCAACAGCCTTATGGACGATTAATGCGAAATACAATACGCAGATAAGGATAGAAAAACAAAAATGGAATAATGAAGCTTGGAACAGAGATAACACTGGCCGTATGTGTAAAACAGAAATTGATAAATTGTACAAAAAGAGCGGCATCGAAATGGATAACCAAGCATCGGGAATTGATGAGTTTGTTGAGGTGTGCAAAAAGATAACAGGTAGATATGAGTATTCATTCGCAACAAAAGTTTTTAGCTTTGTGTCCAGAAATTTTTGTACTGATGGATTGCCTATCTATGATAGCCTTGTTGTTACGCTTCTAAATTATTATCTTGAGCAAAAAAACCAAAATTGCAAAAAAAGCACATGGAGCGAGTACAGAGTATTTAAGGAATCATACGATTTATTTAGGTATCTATATAAACTTGATGAGTATACGTATAAGGATATTGATGTTTTCCTTTGGACATATGGAAGTGCTATCAAAAAATATTGGAATAAACAGGGCGTGTTATCTTTTAACGCCGTTTCTTATACTCCCATTGAAAAGAGAAAACATCTGTGAAAACACCCTCCCCCCACTTCTCCAAATACTGTGGTGGCGGCAAAGCGAAAGCAAATACATAAGAGGTGCGGATATGCTGTATGACGCGGACATAAGAGACGGTTTATGCCTGTTTTTAGAAACTCAATACGGAAAAGTCAGGTTCTTTGACGAGCTTGTCATCGGCAGATCCCGCGCGGATCTCGTGATGGTAACAAATACCGACCTTATAGGGATCGAGATAAAAAGCGACGCCGATACTTATACCCGCCTTCCCGGGCAGATAAAGGATTATGACCGCTTTTTTGACCTTAATATGATCGTCGTGGGTTCTTCCCACGCCGCCCGCGTCTCGGAGCACGTCCCCGAAGACTGGGGCATCATTGTTGTGAACGAAGAGGGCGGCAAGCTTGATCAATACGAACTGCGCCGGCCTAAGCCGTCCGTCAAGTCCAAAACGAAACAACAGCTGAAGCTGCTCTGGCGGCGGGAGCTATCACACATCCAGAAAAAGAACAAGCTCTTTAAATATCCCCAAAAAAGCCGGTCATTCGTTGAAAAATACATTCTGGAGTCCGTAGAAGCCGTGAAGCTCAAGACAGATATGATCGAGGAACTGTTTGAGCGGGATTATACTTCCCTGAAAAATAAAAGGCCGTAAATAAAATACAAAACGGCGGCAAAAACGCCGCGCCCGATTTGACTGTAAACCTCATCCGGCGCGGCGCCAAAATGAGATGCAGGTGTATTGAGCGATCATTCAACGATAGAGCGATGCAGCGCCCTGTGGGACGAAAAACCCATCGGGCGCTGTTTACTTTTCCGCTTACTCGCTTTGCTGCGCGGCGGAGATAAATGCCACGCATTCCGGGAGAAAACGAAGCGGTACGGTACCGATCTCCCCGTACCGGTTTTTCAGCACAATGGCTTCGGCAGTATAAGGATTTTCACATTTATCGCGGTAATAACTCTCACGGTACAGGCCAATGATCACGTCGGCGTCCTGCACGAGCGCGCCATAATCCGAATGTGTCATGCCTCTGAGCGACGGGCGCTTATTCTCCCGCTTTTCAAGAGCGCCTGAGAGCTGACTTACACAAACGACCGGTACATTCAACTCTCTCGCCATGTTTTTTATACCGCAGCTTGTTTCGGCGATCTTATGCGGCCTGTCCCTATCATGCTGCCGCCGGTTAAGAAGCTGCAAGTAGTCGATCACGACCAAGCCCAAATCTCCCATGCCGCAGCACAATATTTTCATATCTGCGACAGAAGCGCCGGGACTGTCGCTGATAATGATCGTCGAAGCATTGAATGCAGCATCTGCTTTGACGATCCGTTTTTTCAACTGTTCGTTTGACAACTCCAAAGAAAAATATACGACCTTTTTCCCCGTACATTTTGACGCATTTATCGCTGTTTGAATGCCGAGCGCGGTCTTCCCCATGCCGGGCCGTGCAGCGATCACAACCAGTTCACCCGGATAGAATCCGCCAATTAGATCATCAAGTTCCCTCAAGCCTGTTTGAATGACTGAGCCGGCGCCTTTTCGCATAGAATACATTTGCAAAACCTCCTTTTCCTTTCGGTGACGCCATTATATCCAATGAGACGTCCCATTTTCAGTGCATCCGTTCTTGTATACTAAAGGTACAAAAATAAAGGAGGTCTCAAAATGAATACGATTACATTTTCTATGTGCACGCCTATAATACAAGGATCTCATCATGAATACTGTGTATGAATGGCTGCACGCCATAGGAAAAGATGAACTTATCCGCCTGTATGCCGAGTATGACCGTCTTGATCGCTCTAAGATCAAAAGCAGGGATATGCCGCTTTTTGAGACCGACGCCTCCTACCGTCGGCGCATTGACGCCTATATTTCCGATATCCTCAGCTATACACCGAGAGAGAACAGCGAAATGGTATTTTTCGCTGTCGAATCATACGAGCGCGGCAGGCCCATAACGGCAGCCGAATTGGTATCTCTGAAGGAGATTGAAAACGAACACATAGTGAGTTACAGTTGGATCCTGACTGATCGGGAAGAATGGCTCGGTTACCATGTTGCGGATACGAAGCTATCGCTCTCCAAATCTGACGAGATGCTTGCATACATTCTTTATAAAGCGTCCTTTTTCGGCTATACGAGGGATGAATTTAAAAGAGGTCGGGAAGAATTCAAGCGGAGCATCGCGGACGCAGAAAAAGATTTTGAGCGTACAAACCATTACAAGTATGAGGAGATCTTGACAGACAAGCGTCGGCA
Organism: Clostridia bacterium; assembly: GCA_017405765.1. NCBI lineage: Bacteria > Bacillati > Bacillota > Clostridia > Clostridia bacterium. The sequence goes on along the minus strand of JAFQZS010000047.1, from coordinate 98,687 downwards.
GCAAGAGCAAAACGATCCCAAAGAAGAACTGCCTGATACTGTTCGGGATGCGGAGGCGGCATTGTATAAATATTGCTTTGACCGCGAAATTGCCGAGCTTCGCAGTGCTGTTCGGGATCTGCTGTCAGAGCCTGCTGTAAATACCGTTGACGTAACAGTCGTTTTGTATAGTTACCCTTATACAGTAACAGATAATAAATACATACGCATTCATGTTTCGGATGATCCTGTCGTTCTGAATGATACGGGTATGGTGCTGTCGGCCCAGGAAACGGCGAATTTCATGTCGCTTTTCGAGTTCGCAGAAGATTTGCTGACAGATAACTATGGCCTCGACTTGATTTATTTTGACTATTTAAACTGCGGCGGATTTCTGGTCAAAGGCAGTAACGGTCAGCCTCTTATGAAGTTCAAGTCTGAACTTAGAGTTGCGAATGATCGTCCGCATGACAGCGCAGAGGATAAGCAAAACGCGAATGGAAATGAGATGCAGGCGAAGCTGTTTCGCGGTAAGTTTCTGATACCCGCGCAGAGAGATTGGTTCATAAACGGAAATAAGTATGATACATACGAGGACGCGTTTTTTGAACTGGAGCGTGTTGTTGACAGCATTGCAACAAAAGACCGCAAGACGTCTCAATCGGAGAATATGAATGAGCACAATGAATGAAATGATGCTTAAACGGAATTAAAAGATCAAGTTGAAGATCATGTTTCTTAAGCGGAAACATATGCGTATTGTCCGCACGTACAGAGCATTTCAGGCACGATGTCAAAGGTTTATTCGCGGATATGCCCGTCGGGACGCCCGGGCGGTTGATTTGTGGTTCATCGAAACCCCGGAGCCGCTGCTTCGGCATTTGCAGCAGCATTATTGCGGGTATCCGCCCATGTACACGGCGGAAGAGTGGGGTGAGCGGATCGGGAAAATGGCGGACCTTCTTCATTTGATGGATGAAGAGAATATAAGAAATGAGCTGTTTCAAGGCGGCCTTTCAGCGGATACAAGCGAGATCAAAAAGGAAAAGGAGATAAATAAAACAGCGTTCTTCAAAATGTTTGCCTATGATCTCTATGATTTGTGGGATCAGGCGGGCAATGCGGCAAACTTCCGGGCGGGTTAAAAAACGCCCATCGCCTGCAATATAATGACGCCGTAAATAAAACGAAACGGCGGCAAAAACGCCGCCCCGATGTGACTGTAAACCTCATCCGGCGCGGCGCCTTTTCTCTTATGTCCCATTTTTGGCGCATCTGTCATTGTATGATCAAAGTGCAAAATCAAAAAGGGGGGCTAAATGAAATGGCTATATCGTTTTCTATGTTTGCAACAGTGATAAAAGGGTCGCCAAAGGATAAAGAGAAGCTGCCGCAGATCATAAGCGATCATAAAATGTGGCTGGAGGATCACACCAAGGGACATAAGGCATGTCTTAGAGAAATGAATCTTGCGGGAGCCGACCTTTCAGGCGTCGATCTCTCCTTTGCGGATCTGTCCGGCGCATACCTGGAGAAAGCAAATCTTGCGGGAGCGAAGCTTAAGGAGGCCGTCCTGATCGGAGCAAGTCTTGATGAAGCCGATTTAACAAAAGCTGACTTAAGCGGCGCATAGATGTCTTATGCGAATATAACGCACGCCTGTCTAGAAGAAGCCGCTATGCGATTTGCCGTCATGCGAGGCTCGACTCTGTGGGATTCCGATTTCAAGGGGGCCGATCTTAAAGGTGCGATCCTGACCGCAGCGGAATTATGCGACTGCAACTTTGAAGCGGCCTGTCTTGACAGCGCGGAGCTTTATCTTGCCGATCTTGACTATGCTTCCTTTAGGAAGGCCAGCTTGCGTCAGGCGAGGCTTGACAGTGTGCGTTGGTCATACTATGCCGATTTCAGAGACGCCGATGTGACCGGCGCCGACTTCGCTGACTGCTCACTGGATGGGAAGAGTTTTACCGGGGCTGTCGGCTTTCATCCGCACATGAGATGCCCCGAGGAGGGCTCCTTTATCGCCTGGAAAAAGTGTCGGGATGACCGTATCGTAAAGCTGCTGATTTTGGAGAGCGCCAAGCGGACAGGCGCTTTCGTCGCTCAGTGCAGAGCGTCCGAAGCGATCGTTTTGGACATTTGGGACAAAAGCGGCGTACCTTGCGATGAGGCAGTCAGCGACGCTGATAAGGATATCATATACCGAAAGGGCAAGACAGTTTATCCCAGGGATGCTTTTGACGACGATCTGCTCACAGACGGCAGCGGGATCCATTTCTTTTTGACCCGCACCGAGGCGGAGCTGTACGAGATCGGAGATGACTATGACGATGAGGATGACGAATATGACGATGATGAGGATGACGAATATGACGATGATGAGGATGAGGATGAGGATGTGGATGACGTCGCCCGCTGACGAAATTGATATTGACCTTTCGATGGAGCGCCTTCTTGAAAAAGAAAAGCGTTATGTCAGTATGAAGCGACAGAAAAACCATAAGCGGAAACTGCTGAACGCTTTGCTGTACATCGGATACAGACCTTCTATCTGGAGGAAAATAGAATGGGGTGATATCACCGACGAGATCATATATACCGACATTGTCCAGCGGGGAAAAAACAGCCAAACGCAAAAGCTTCTTAAAAAAATTTCAAACCGCTTGGTCAGGCGCCAGCCTCTTGATGCACTGCCGCCCAAAGGCAATTATCATAGAAAACTATTCGACTACTGGTGGATATGGATCTGATCATTACCGCAAAAAAGCTCAAAAAAACGCATTTAAACCAACGGCCGTGAAAATATAGATATCATATGGGATCAAGATATTCGAAAAAGCGGTGGAAGCCGGGTACACACGATTCATCACCGGAATGCAGCGCGGAGTGGACCTTTGGGCGGCGGAGTCTGTTATGAAACTAAAAGAAGACGGCAAACCGCTTCGGCTGATCGCAGCCGCCGCTTTTTTCGGCATGGAAAACAGGTGGGACAACGATTTAAAAAAGCGCTATTTCCGCATCCTCCGGAGTGCGGACGAGGTGCATTATATAAGCGACAAGCCCTCTCGAAGCGCTTTCTTCCGGCGAAACAACCGGATGGCAGACCACGCATCCCTGCTCATCGCGGCATACACCGGGGCCCCCGGCGGCACGAAGGAAACGATCAAGTATGCGAAAGCGCGGGGGCTCAAGGTCATCTGCATCGCAGGGAGCCGAGGACGAGATAAATGAAGGGTACTCGGAAAGTGCCTGGCGAAGCGTTCCGGGAAAAACTGCGGCCAAAACTGACACCGATAGAATATGAGCACGTTCTTCGGATGTTTATGCCGCCTATGGATGCCGCTTCTCGTTATGTCCGGGACGAAGCACAAGAATAAGCATTGGAAGACGATCCACAATGCCTTACGACCCTTAAGAAAACGATTTGAACAGGAGGCGTCATAATGATCTTATGGAACGGTCAAGACATCGATACTTTTTTGGAAATACTTGCGTGCATTGATAAAAACGAAGCTGTTGAAGTCGCCGTTGAGGGCATCGGCGTCAAAAACGTCGCCTCATTTGACGATCTTCGCAAAATACTGCCGCCCAGAAACGAGAATACGGAAATAACAAAACAGGAATACGAAGAGCTTCTTCGAACGTTCCTGCCGTCAAAAGAGATGCGGGAACACTTATTGAAACACAAGCTTAATCGATATCAGGTGATGGATCTTATGCTTGCCTCTCCCGTCCCGCTTGAAACGAAAGCCGCGTTTTTCAAAAAACTGACGTGTCGGGAGGATCTGTTCCACGCCGCTCTGGATAAAATCACTTCAGAGCTTTTGGGGCGCGGCTATGAAACGGAAGAAAAAATCGAATTTCTAAAGTGGGATTTTGATGATTCTTTTACCTCACATTTTAAGGATATCCGCCTCGCTTTGGATTCTTTGGAATTAAAGCCCGGAGAGATCCTTCTGCTTAATGAAGCTTGGTACGACGAGGACCTTTCGGACGAAAACGAAAGCCGCCGCTCGGTCCCGATGTTGTCTTTGGACGCCGCGCTTAAATACGTCCGGGACGAGATGAAAGAAGAGGAATGGAACGACGAGACGGAGTGCTGGACCGTGCTTGACAAGTGGTCCTCCGCCGAAAACGGAGAAATGGAGCATCTCTATACCTACTATTTGATCCGGGACGAGATCGTTTTATTTGAAAAAACGAAACCCACCGGAGACGATCGCCCGTATTGGAGCGCCCACGAACGCAAATATTCCCGCGGATGGGATCTTAATCTTCCGATCCCTTACAAGCCGGGCGACATTGTCGAGGTGAACTGTCTGCCCTTTGCGCCCGTAAAGCACGTTCTGCTTCTTACAGTGGGCGACGACTGCTGCGGCGTGACGGCGCTGTTTCGCCGTGAAGACGGAAAATGGGACACAGGCGCTCTGAAGCACGGGCATTGTTGGGAGCGCTGCCGTCCGCTGCTCTCGCCGCTGTATCGTATCAGGTCGAATAACAAGAATATCCTTTTCGAGGGAGAAGGGCTTCTTTGGCAGGTGCAAAAATACATCTCGGGAGACGCAGAAAAAGGGAAAAAGCATTGGGATGATATCAATTCCCGTATGAATGATGAGCTTACGGAAAACGAATTGCGTTATCTTATCGGTGACAAGCACGGAGACGACGTGCTGCTGGAATACCGCAGATGCAGCGGCTCGATAACCGATAACAATAAATAAGAGAGGCGTCTTATATGAGAATAGTAAACAGTTTCGACGACATTAAGATGGTCATAACAGATCTTAATGAAAACGATATCAGAAGCTTTTTAGACGGACGAGAGTTCGCTGTGGTCAAAATCGATAACGACCCGAAGAAAAAAACAGACCGAAGATTTGACCCCGCACATGTATTGGGGATCCTTTTAGATGCTTATACTCTGCAAATCGACGACGAAGACGAATCGGACGGCAGGACCTATTTGTATATTAAGTGCGGCTTCCGCTGCGTTTTATCCCGACTGACGGCGTCACTGTTCTTTATCCTTCGGTCGAGGAACTGATCCCTATGCTGCTTGGAAAACGTCTGCTCTTTTCTGCCCGCTTTGCGGAAGACTGCTGCGGCGTTGAAGAGGTCATAAGCCGGAAAATGCAGGAGTATGTCTTTGCGCTTAGAAAAGAAGACGAGTATTATCTTTATGACAGTTTCTTCTGTGTTCAGATTTTTTTGCAAAAGATATCCGACGTCGGCGCTGCATCAGCGTCTGCGCCTGAGCTTATGCAGCCGTCAGATATCAGAGATTATGACGTCAACGAAAAAATCCTGTCGAAGCTTACTAAAGAGAGCAACGGCTTTTATCATGACGCGATGACTATCTGCTATGCGGCTGAATCAGAAAAACTGCAGGCGCAATACTGCCTGATCAAGTTTCACAGCAACCGCGAGTGGGATCTGGACCCTGTGTGTATTTTGAATTTCAGATTGTCGTCCTTTATTCTGCCCCACACCGTTTCGGCAGAAAAAGCGGCGGATATCCCGGAAGACAGGATCGTGTACGATACAAAAAGCAAAGAGAGGTATATGATCGACTCGATCCATATGAACTCGGATATATGTTCCGGCTTATCCGAGTTTTACGAACTGATCGAGACTTTCATGTATAATATCACTTTGGCATAGAGGATATCATTAACGACATACGGTTTTGCTTCAAAAGGATCGACCGGCCTTACAGTATCAATACGGCACAGGTAAGAATATTTACAATAGATGCTTTTCCGTAAATAAAGGCGGCAGAAGCCTAAATTCCCGGCGCTCAAAAGGCGTGCTCCGGGCTTCGGCGTCCGGTTTAACAAGTCTTATACTCCCTCTCCCCGACCGGGACGCTGCGGCGCATCAAAAATCTTCAAAAAAACTTAGGGAGGCGTCCTTTTTAAGGCGTCTCCCCGTTCATTTTCTTCTTTACTTCCCTGACGTTTCCACGGCTATCTTCAGTGCCGCTTCGCGCGTCATTGACGCAAGCGGCGCGAACGTGTTGTTTCCTACGCCGTTTATGATATCTTTTCCGGCGAAGAAGTATATATAATTCTTCGCCCATGCGCCTATCTGCGCGTCGTCGGAAAAAGGTACCACCTCCGAGCGTTCAAGGCTTTCGCCCGTCTTAACTTTGCCGAGCGAATAAAGCTCGTAAACGCGGCCGAGCATCGTTGCCGCCTGCTCGCGCGTGAGCGTGCCCTGCGGAGCGAAAAGGCCGCCGCCCATACCGTTTACAACGCCTAAGGCGTATGCCTTTAAAACATTTTCGTCGCTCGTGTCGGTAAACGGATCTTCGCCCGCGAACGAAGGCGCCGCCTTGCCCGAAAGCGTTTCGTAAAGCTTTACGGATACTGCGGCAAACTCCGCTCTCGTTATATTTTCGGTAAGGTCCGCTCCCATAAGCGCGTCGGGTATAAGGCCGCCGTCGTAGGCGCGCTTCATGTAGCCTTTCGCCCAGTCGCTGCATCTCTCCCAAGGCTCAAGATCGGCAGGCACTGCCGCCTGCTCATAAAGCGCTCCGACGTCGCCTGCATGCGCCTTTAATATATCGGCATACGTATGGTCGAAGCTGTGCTGTTTTGACCATGCGTCGGTGTCCTCTATCATAAAATACTGATAATCGAGTTTGCCGCTTCTTGCATAGTTTGCATGGTCCATTCTTACGTCTACCCAATAATACCTGTCGCCTGCGAGCACATAGCTCCACTTATGCTCCACTCTCGAACCGTCGCCGTTTATGAATTCGCCGTCGATAAGGCGGCAGTCAAATCCGAGATGTCCCAAAAGGACCGTAAACAGCGCCGAAAAGTGAGCGCAGTCGCCCGTGCGCGTGAGCATCATTTCATATGCGAAGTTGGCGATATACGCCCTTGAATCATATGAAAGGAAATATCCCTTATCGCTGCCCGGCATATACTCGCTCTCAAGGTCGAGCCTTATGGCCGCTTCTCCGCGGTCAAGCTTTTTTACAAGCTCGTTGTAATACGTCTCCACTGCGGGCTCTATCGCGTCCTCGTCAAAATAGTACGTTCCGTCCCAGCCGTCGCGCTTGCAGTTTTTCAGTATCCAGTCGTGTACCGCGCGTATCTGCTCAGTCGGAGTCTTGCCTTCGGTCGGTATCTCTTTAAGTATCTGGTCCGCCATATAGTCGATATCGGCAAAGCCTATATATATCGGTATGCGGCCGTATGAAGCGGCTTCGGCCGAGGCTCCCAGGGGGATCATCATAACAAGCATCACAGCCGCCAGCACTATAGATATTATCTTTCTTTTCATAACTTTCCCTCCGTTTTCATAAATACTGCTCGCACGCCTTGTGCGTTTCGCTCTTTTTTACATAAATATCGCCGAAGCCCTTTATAAGCTCTACTAAGGGCGGTATTGCTATATCCTCCGTTTGAAAATGTCCCGCCGCAATGACGGACATGCCGCTCTCGCGCGCGTCGAGCATTTCGTGATATTTCGCGTCGCCCGTTACGAATACGTCGGCTCCGGCAGCCTGCGCCTCGGGTATAAGAAAAGCGCACGAACCGCCGCCCACGGCGACGCGCCGCACCTTGTCGCAGGTTTGAACGAACCTTATGCGGTCACATGAAAGCTTTTTCTTCACCATGCGCGCAAAATCGAGAAAATCCGTCTCATCTATCTCGCCTATCTTCCCGTAGCCGTATTCTTCCCTCGGATACTCTATGTCGTAAAGGTCGAACGCCGGCTCCTCGTAGGGGTGCGCTTCACGCATGGCCGATATTATCTTTGCCGCCTTTGACTTCGGAAGTATCGCCTCAAGCTTTACCTCGGGCGCCGACTCGCGCCTTCCCACCGTGCCGATATACGGGCTGGCGCCATCTAAAGGCTTGAACGTGCCCGTTCCGTCAGATGAGAATGAGCATTCGCTGTAATCGCCCAAAACGCCCGCCCCGTTCGCAAATATCGCCTCCATGACGCGCTCTTTATCCTCTATGGGCACGAATACGCAAAGCTTCATATAAGTTTCCGTGCGCGACGCGCCGAACACGCGCGCGTTTTTAACGCCCAAAGCACGCGCTAGCACATCGCCCACTCCGATTTTCGCAGAGTCGTAATTCGTATGCATCGAGATAACAGAAATATCGTTCTTTATAAGCATTGTGACAACGCGCGAAACGGGGTCGTTTGACGTTATGCTCTTTAAAGGCGTAAATATTAGCGGATGATGCGAAACTATAAGGTCAAATTTGCCTTCTTTCGCCTCCTTCGCCGCATCGGCCGTTACGTCTAAAGTTACGAGCACACGCTTAACTTCCTTATTCATATCTCCCAAAAGAAAGCCGGAATTGTCCCAATCCTCTTTCAGCCTTATCGGCATATATTCGCAAAGCTTTGTATATATCTCGCCTGCTTTCACCTTTTGACCTCCTTTAAAAGCTTTTTCATATCTTCAATGAGTCTTTCGGTTTTATGCGCTTTTTCATTTTGTCCCGCGCGAAGAAGGCCGTCTTTTATCTTTTCATGCTCGCGTATCCTTCTTTCGATAAGCTCAAAAAGCAGCGGATCGCGGTTATGAAAAAGCTGTTTGCCTATATAATAATATACTTCCTCGCACTCTCGCGCGCTGCCGGAAAAGTGCGCGCGCATCGCCGTATACAAATGCCCCTGCTCGAATGCGAGACGTTCGTCATCTATGACAAATCCGTTCTTATAAAGATAACGTCTCAGGTCTTCGACAGACGACTGCGGCTGGAGCACAAATGTCTCGCGCCCCGTAAAGGCGGCCTTATGCGCGTCGATTATTTCAGCTATCGTTTCTCCGCCCATTCCCGCGATTATGTAAACTTCGACGTTTTTGTCTATCACGCCGTCAAGTCCCGCCGAAAGCAGAGTGCTTACGCCCGCCTCGCATTTAAAGCGCGCTAAGTTCTCGCGCGCGGCACGAAGCGGTCCCTCGCGTATGTCGCTTGCGAATACATGAGAGGCCTTGCCCGATAAGTACAAGCTTACGGCAAGCTGCGCATGGTCGCACCCGATATCGGCAGCCGTTTCGGCATACGGCGCCATATCGAAAACCGTTTTAAGGCGTTTTCCGAGCCTCGGGGTCATATTCATATCCGAATCCTCCGAATCATGAAAAAAAGCCGCCGAAAACGCGGCGGCTTTTAACATCAAAAAACAGCAAACTCTTAAAGCTCGGATAAATACTGATTGAGATTTTCGATAAGCTCGTCCGCGTCGGTACCGTGAACCGCGCATGCCTGCTCTATCGTTTCTCTGCGCGACATCGGGCAGCCTAAGCAGTGCATTCCGATCTCAAGAAAATACTTTGCCGTGCCCTTGTCCATCGCAAGAACGTCTTCTATCGTATTCTTTTTCGTTACTACGTAGTCCATTATCGTTTTCCTCCGAAAATATATTTTTTTATTGATAATATAATATACCTTTTTTATACCGTTTGCAAGCGATTTCCTAAAAAGAAACAAACGGTGGAATCGTCAAACGCAAAAAAGAGGCGCTTAATCTCTTAAGGCGCCCCCATGCCCGCGTATTTAATACTTACATTCGGACGATATTATGCATTTTCAGCCGCAGCAGCATCCTTCTGCTTCTGGAAGCATTCGCTGCAATAGATGGGTCTGTCATTTCTGGGCTTGAACGGAACTCTTGCTTCTTTTCCGCATGCTGCACAAATTGCCGTATGATACTCCCTTGCAGGCTTATCGGCATTTTTGCGATTCTGACGGCAGGTCTTGCATCTCTGCGGTTCGTTCATAAAACCCTTTTCAGCGTAGAATTCCTGTTCGCCGGCAGTGAATACAAACTCCTCGCCGCATTCTTTGCATACCAGTGTCTTGTCAGTGTACATTAGTTTTACCTCGCTTTAAAATTATGTTTATTACTACAACCCTGACCGGATTTAAACCGGCACCTCTGAAAACCAGTGCTCTGTAATTAAGCTACCAGGGTAAATATTTAAAAGCCCGTCCCAAATATCGGCTTCTATATGATAAATTTATTTTCGCCTGTGGTATAATGGGTGCGCAGTTTTCTTCTGATCCTGAAAACAGCATTTTCCACTGATTTCCGAGTTCTGCCGAGCGATTTTGATATCTCTTCATAGGACATGCCCCGAAGATAACAAATCAGCACATTATTTTCAAGCGGAGTAAGCACATCCAAAAGATCGCGCATCGTAATGCGCTCATCCTCGCGCCTAATGATAAGACTTTCGGGATCCGTTATGCCGTCATGCGAAAAAGCGGTCAAAAGCTCGTCCGTGCGTTCGTCCCAAGATCGATCGGGACCTACCGAAATATAGAAATTCAGCGGACTGTGCTTCTTTCGTGAAGCCGACTTCACTGCCGAAGCTATCCTGTTGTTAACACAGACCTTTGCAAATCTCAAAAAGCTTTTGCCTTTATTTGTGTCATAATTCATGACGGCCATAAAAAGACCTATCATTCCCTCCTGTATTACATCGTCGCGCTCTGCGCCTGCAAGATAATATACACGCGAAACAGCACGAACCATGCCGGAAAGCTCTATAAGCACCCGTTCAAGCGATTTTTCATCGCCTCTCTGCGCATCAAAAGCCAGCTTGGCAAGCTCATCATCGGAAAGCCGTTCGACAAAAGGATCGGCCTTGTCTTTCACAGTCTCACCACCGACATAATGTAATACAATGATTATATTAGCTTTTTAATATGTTGTCAAGTATTTTAAATTTTAAAATTATATGAACTGTTTTTTTGTTAAAAGCGACAATTTTATATTATTTTTTTGTTTTTTCGTTTATTTTTCTTATGTTTTTGTTTATTTCTACTATCCGCCCCGAACAAATTGTGTTATAATACAAATATAACCAAATAACAAACAGCAGACCGGAGGAAAATAACATGAATAAAGTTTATATCGAAAATCCTTTTTCCGCAGGCAAGTTCGAGCTTTCCGGAGGCGATAATCTTTCGGAGGCGGCCGCCGATTTCCAATCGTTGCTTGACGCTGCAAGCGAAAAAATGGAGAGCTCTGTAAATACTACCGTAGAGTTTTTTGCATGGGACGAGATCGACCGCGCAGTTCTTAAAATGAAGCACGTGTATAACGTTGAGGTCAAAGAAGTTTACTGATCGTATGTTTTTAAAAGAATAAATCTATGTTGTCAGGATTATTTTAAAACAAAGTAAAAAATAATCTTGACAACTTGTTTATTATTTTATATAATAGCTAATGTTCTTAATAAATGCTGTCTTAGCTCAGAAGGTAGAGCACATCCTTGGTAAGGATGAGGTCGGCAGTTCGACTCTGCTAGACAGCTCCATTTTATCTATATGCGGGATAGTTATCCCGCATATATGCTACCGTGGCTCAGCAGGTAGAGCAGCTCACTCGTAATGAGCAGGTCGTCCGTTCGAATCGGATCGGTAGCTCCATGATCGGCAGTCTCGCTTTGCGGGCTGCCGATTTTTTCATCTGCGCATTGCGGTATTTTTACTAATAAAATATGATTTAAAACTCTTTTTAATATTAATATTTGACAAACTTCAGATATGTGATATTATATATATGTAAATTTTTTATATCACTATCGCATGTGTTTTACCGAAAAGAGTGTTATTATGCCTAAACAGAAAAAATATGATACCGATACGCTGTATTTCAGAAAGCAAGTAAGAGACAAGATAAAAAAAATACCGGAACACCCCGTAACGTATGTAAGCGCGCCTTCGGGCTTCGGAAAAACGGTCGCCCTTAAAGACTTCTTTGACAGGCTTGCAAACGACAAAGTCTTTTTTATAACCGTAAGCGACTATTACCCGCAGGAAGCATGGTCAAAAGTCTGCCTCGCCATTCAAAAGTTTGATAAACCATCGGGCGAGCTGCTTTCAAGGATAGGCTGTCCCTCGGAGGATACCCTGGAGGACGCGCTTAAGATCATCGATACCGTATACTGCCCCGATGAAATGTATATAATCGTGGACAATTACGAGCTTTTAAATCCGCACATTCCCGGAGAGGTCATCTCCGCTTTTGCCGACCATAACGCAGGCGGCCTTCATATCGTTCTCATCTCAAGAAACAAGGACGTCGGATTTTTGGAGACGACGTCGCGTATTCTTTGGTTGTCGCAGGAGGATTTTGAATTCCATCCGGAGGATATAAGAGCATATTTTTCGCGTGTCGGCGCGCGCATAAGCGAGGAGGACGCAAAGTCGATCTACCTGTCTACGCACGGCATGGCGGCAGCCGTACACCTTAATCTCCTCATATTCATCAAGACAAACGAGATATCTTTGATCTCGGATATGAACGAGCTTGTGCGCACGGCGCTTTTCGATCCGCTTTCGGACGAGTCGAAAGACAGGCTCATAATATGCAGCTTTTTCGATACGTTCACGCTTTTGCAGGCCGCATCTATGTTTGACATAGCCGACCTCGTTGAATCGCCCGACGAGATCTTCGGCGAAAACGCGCTCGTGCGGTTCGACGAGGCGCGCGGCGTTGTGATGTTCCACAATTTCCTTAGGGATATGTTGGCAAAAGAGTTTTTAAAGCGCGACAACGATTTTCGCCGCGCCGTTATAAAAAAGGTGGGCGATCTGTACCGCGAGAACGACGAGCTTATACCCATTGTAAAGCTGTGCATACGCGCGGGAGAGCCTTCGATGGCGCTTGACGCCATTGCGGAGTGCGGCTCGCTTATTATAGAACGCTTTCACGACCCCGTAATTGCGAACTTTATAAAGCATGTCGATAAAAAGATACTGAATCAAAAGCCCGAGGCTATGAGCGTAATAGCGATGGCTCATTATTCGCTTAATGAATTTTTTGAATATTATCAGATGATAGACCGCATAAAAGCGGTGCTCGATTCGGGTACGCTCTCAAAGGAAGTGGCTCATTACGTTTCCGGAATGTACTATATGCTTCTTGCATTCGCACGGTTCAACCGCATAGACGAAATGGCCGAATATCACGCGCGCGGCTATGTGCTTTTGGGCGACAAAGCAAAAACGATGGTAGGCACAGGCCGCCTTTGGACGGGCGGCGCCATCTCCGTGCTCTATATGTTCCACCGCGAGAGCGGGCTTCTTGATAAAACTATAGAAGAGCTTGAGCGCATGCTTGAAACGTATTACCGCCTTGCCAATAACCACGGTTACCCCGCAGAGCTCGTTATGAGCGCGGAAGCAATGTTTTTGCGCGGCGACTATGAAAACGCATATACTGCCGCAAAGCGCGCGTACAGCATGGCTGAGTCGCACGGCATGAAGGAAATAATGCTTGCGGCCGCATTTCTGCTTTCACGCACGACATTCATGCGCGGCGACGGCGAGCAGATGTATAAGATAATACTTAATCTTGAAGTTGACATAATAGAAAATGCCGTTGACGCGCAGCTTTATCCGTCAATAAAGCTATGCCAGGCATGGGCCAACATGAGATACGGATACTTTGATTCGATACCCGAATGGATAAAGGAAGGCCGCTACGGCAAGCACTTAAACTTTATAGCGCAGCCTAACGCCGATATAGTTTTCGGCGCGTGTCTTATCTTCTCGGGTCAGCACAGGCGCTATCTCGAAAACTTTGATAAGATCATGCGGCGCGCCTCCTACTTCCCGACTGTTATAGCGCAGATATACGCATATGTACACGCGGCGCTGGCTCACGAGAAGCTCGGCCACAAGGCCGAGGCCGAAGAGATGCTCACGCTTGCGCTTAACGCCGCGATACCCGACAGGATATATCTGCCTTTTGTGGAATACGGCGACCGCGTGCTGTCGATACTTGACCGCGTGGAGCTTTCTAAGGAGCACAAGATAAGAATAAGAGAGCTTGTCGATTACGGACTGGAATCTTACAAAAAGACCGTGGCCATGCTCAAAAAGCTCGGCGTAGGTCTTACAAAGCGCGAATACGAAGTAGCTTACTTCGCTTCAAAGGGGCTTAACAACCGCGAGATCGCGCAGCGTCTTTCGATATCGCAGTCTACCGTAAAGCGCGAGCTTGAGCGCATTTACGAAAAGGGCGGCATAGAATCGCGCGTACAGCTTCCCGCAATGCTTCTTCGAAACAAGCCCTACGATTACCGCGGCAAGACGTTTTAAAAGAGCCTGCCCGTTATAAGAAGCCCCGTAACGGAGAAGTATTCACGTATATGATATACAATTTTCAGATAAGCATACGGCGTTTCGGCACAAACGCCGTATGCTTTTATTCCGCTAAGCTCTGCGATGCGGCACGAGCGCCAAAGATGAAATTCATTAGTCACTACCGCTACGCCGTCCTCGACGTTTATGCCGCGCTCCTCTATGAGCGCTTTTGAAAATTTGATATTCTCAAGCGTATTTCGTGAAGCGTCCTCCATGTAGAGGCGCTTTTCATCTATGCCGTGCGACGTAAGCCATGTATACATCGCCTGCGCCTCCGTTATATATTCGCCTTCCCCCTGCCCGCCCGAGAGCACGGCGACCGTGTCGGGATCGTCCGAGAGAAGCTCATACGCCGCCTGAAGGCGCGACACCATGCAAAGCGACGGCGTATACCCGTTCACTCCCGTGCCTAGCACTATGATGCATGACGCCTTGTCGGCTTCGGGGTCTGTTTTTTCGCCCGAGATTATAAAGCCCTCGACTATGACAAGGCTTATAAGCCAGCATATAAGCACGATCCTTCCGACGCGCAGCATGAACCTTGCGTATTTCGATCTTTTAAAGCGCGCGGCTGATATCGAAAGCACCCCCGCCCCCGCCGCGAAGCAGAAAAAGAAGAAGGCTCCGAAGCGCGCTCCGGTAAGAAAACAGCAGGTGACGCCGCATAATAACGACAGTATCGTAAGTATTATATAAAACGCTTTTTCGTGTGTGTTTGCCATTTTTTCCTCCGGTCATACTTGTCCTTAATATAGTTAAGACGCAATACGACAGGATTTTGTTCTGATGCGGCGGCTGTTTTTTTTAAAAATCGGCGAATATATATTAAAAAACGCTTTTACTGTAAAACGCCGTCCACGTTTGCCCCCGCTTCACACGCTTTTTTATATTCGTCTATCAGGCGCTTTGAAAGCTCCCTCCTCGTCTGCGCGTTTATGGGGTGCGCTATATCCTTGTATGCGCCGACGGCGTTCTTTCTCGACGGCATGGCCACGAACAGCCTGTCGCCCGTGTCGATTATCTTTATATCATGTATCGCTATCTCGTCGTCGAACGTGACCGACATCACGGCGCGAAGCTTGTTTTTGTTCGTAAGTTTCCTTATCTTTACATCTGTTATTCTCAAAACCGGTACCTCGTGATAAATTTTATGAAAAAAACAAAGATTTTTCGCTTTTACTGTTTATATTTTCTTTCGGATGCAATATAATATTCTTGGTATATTTTAATCATTTCCAAATCGAAGGGAGCTCCCCGTTTTGACTCACGAACAGCTTAAAGACGAACTTGAAGCGCATCTTAAAAATGCGAAACATATACATTTTATCGGCATAGGCGGCATAAGCATGAGCGCGCTTGCCGAAATACTTATACTGCGCGGCTACACCGTTACCGGCTCCGATATAAGAGAGAGCCGTCTTGTTGAGTCGCTAAGAAGCCAAGGCGCAAAGATATATATAGGCCACGACTCCGCAAACGTGTTCGGCTCGGACGTAGTTATATACACCGCAGCCGTAAAGGCGGACAACCCCGAGCGCGCGCAGGCCGCTTCGATGAACATTCCCTCCTATGAACGCGCCGTGCTTTTAGGCGTTATAATGCGCGGCTACAAGCATTCGATAGGCGTATCGGGCACTCACGGAAAAACTACTACTACTTCGATGATATCGCAGATACTCGTAGCGGAAAACTTAGACCCCACCTGCCTTGTAGGCGGCGTGCTTTCGTCGATAGGCGGAAATATCCGCGTAGGCGCGTCCGATTATCTTGTTACGGAGGCGTGCGAATATGTTGACAGCTTTCTTTCAATGTCGCCGAATATCGCCGTCGTTTTAAACGTGGAGGAGGATCATCTCGATTACTTCACCGGCGGCATCGATCAGATAAAGGCTTCGTTTAAGGAATTTGTCGGACTTTGCGGTCCCGCCGGGCTTGCGGTGGCGTGCGGCGACGACGAGAACGCGCGCGACGTCGTATCCGACGCGAAATGCAGAGTGCTGCTTTACGGCATAGATTCCGACGGGCTTGATATCCGGGCCAAAAACATTAAGACGGGCGAAAACCGCTGCCCCGAATTTGACGTATATTACAAGGGCGAGTTCTACGCGCATATAAATTTAAGCATCCCCGGCAAGCACAACATTTTAAACAGCCTTGCCTGCTGCGGCGTATGCATCGCGCTCGGCATATCGCCGGGATCGTTTTCGTCCGGCGTTGAAAGCTTCTACGGCACGCGCCGCCGCTTCGAGCGCGTGGGCAGCATAAACGGCGCCGACATTATCGACGATTACGCCCACCATCCGACCGAGATACGCGCCACGCTCACGGCGGCCAAGTCGATGAACTACGAAAGGATATACTGCGTATTTCAGCCGCATACCTTCTCGCGCACGATAGCGTTCTTCGACGAATTCATCGACGCGCTGAAGCTTGCCGACGTGACCGTCTACGCCGAGATATATCCGGCGCGCGAGAAAAACCTCACCGGCATATCGTCTTACGACCTTGCCATTCGCGCCGAGAACGGGCTTTTCTTCCAAAGCTTTGAGATGATAGCGCGGTATCTGCGCTTTACGGCAAAGCCCGGCGACCTTATCATAACGATGGGCGCGGGCAGCGTTTACGAGGTATATCAGCTTCTTTTGGGCGAGAAGAAACAGTAAAACAAAAAGGCGGGGCATATCCCGCCTTTTGTTTTCGCCGCTTTATCTCGAATGCGCGCCCATTTCTTTTAGCTTCTTTTTTCTGTCGTACATAAGCGCGTCTGCGCGTTCAAATACGTCGCGCGTATTTTTATCCTTATCTTTAATATAATCCGACATGCCCACGGCTACCACAACGTCGCCCGCCGTGATATTCGCTTCCGCCTTTTCGTTCATCTTTGAAACGAGCTCGTGGCGGTTGTTGTAATCTCTTCCCGTAAGGAAGATCACGAATTCGTCGCCGCCGACTCTGAATACGGGGCTGTGCTGAAAAACGTCGCATATCATAATGCTTGCGCTGCGGATATATGCGTCGCCCGCTTTATGACCGAACGTGTCGTTTATGTATTTAAGTCCGTTCACGTCGCAGACAACTACGGAAAACTGCTCTATGCTTCCCGTTTCTATCTGCATATCGAGCTTCTTTTCGCTCTCCGCATAGGCGTGCTTGCTCTTTACTCCCGTAAGCGGGTCTCTGTTTGCCATGCTTTTTACGTTGCCCAGCTCCGTCTCGGATGCTTCGGCGCGTTTTCTCATAATATAATAGTTATTAAGAAGCACCGCTACGGAAACGGCAAACATGAGAACGACTATCATCATGCTTCTCATATTGGAATTCTGCAGCTCGCTCATCTCGTGCTCTATAAAACGGCTCTCATCCTCGGCGTACTGCTCCCCGATGCTGTAATATTCCCTCACGTGCGTTATCGTTTCGCTCGTCGCCTTAACGTTAGCCTGGTTCATCCACACGAGCGAAGTAAACAGCATAAGCGAAAGCAGCGCTATCCATACGACCGTCGACTTGCCGAACCGCTTTTCCTTGTCGTTTTTCAGCGTATGCCTGAAGAACACAAATCCAAGCACCGCCCATACGGTAAACAGGATATACGACTCAGTTGCCATAGCGCCGTCGGACATAAAATTAGGCACGAGCAGATAAAGACCGACTATTATCATAAGGATTATACCGACCGCGCCGGACGTGCGCACCGGCTTGTCGCCCCTCTTCTTTGCAAGCTTCGCGGCAGAGGCGGAAACGTAACCGTATATTATTACAGCGCCAAGCGTCGTAACGTCTACTATCCATCCTATTGTCGTTCTGCCGAGAAACGGTATAAAGACGGATATCCCGGCCACCAGCATAACGGCGTTCGAAGGTATGCCGTCCCCGCTTAACTTCGCAAAACGCGCAGGTATTATTTTGTCCTTCGAAAGCGCATATATAAGGCGTGAGAGCGCCATCGTATTACCTATGAGGCTTGTAAGAACGAGCGCAAGTAAAGCCGCGCTCATCATGACTATTCCCGGTTTTCCGAGATAATACTGCGCCGCATAAAAGGCCGGTATACCCGTTATGCCTCTTAAATTTCCGAGATCGGCTATGTACTGTGTCCAGCTTTGGTATCCTTCGGGAAACGCGGTTATCGAAAGCAGCGTTACGAATATATAAAGCACGGTAGACGATATGATGGCTGTCGTCAATATACAAAACGCTTTTTTCCGTTTGAACGAAAACTCCTCGGTCGCATGGGATATGCTTTCAAAGCCGATAAACGCCCACGGCGAAATAATGGCAATGCCTATTACCTGGCGGATCGCTCCCGTATCCGGCAAAAGCGACGGCTCGAACGGGAAGGCCGACGCGTCGCGTCCCGCCATTGCGGCGATAAAGCACACGACTATCACGACGCTGAACAATACGGCCATCACTATCATTGCGCGCGACGCCGCTTTTTTGAAATTCATGCATAAAAGCATGATAACGATTATCGCGGCTATCGACAAAAACGCCTCTCCGAAATAGACCTCATATCCGAGTATCGAATAATGGACGCCGAACTTGAACGTATCTCCGAGAAAATAATGAGCAAAAAGCGGCAGCGACGTGGCGTTTGCCCAGAGCATCGTAAAATACGTGAGCACTAAAAACCACGCCGTAAGAAAGCCGTGATCGTATCCCAGCGTCTCCTTGGCATACGCATATGCGCCGCCGGAGTCGGGATAACAGTTTATGAGATAATTATAATTTTTGCTGATTATTATCATTACGACGGCGCCTATCAAAAGGCCCAGCACGCTGCCCAAAGGGCCGCCCTTTGAAAGATAGGAGCTGCTCGTTACTACAAGCGAGCCCCATCCTACGCTCGTTCCAAGCGCGAAGGCCCACGCTCCGGCAGGCGAAAGATACGGCAGAAGGCCGCCTTTAGCTGAATTATTAAGTTTTTCCTGCATATTATCGCGCTTCTTTCCCGCTTCGGTAAGGTCGTTAGTTTTTTCGAGCAAAAATAGCTTTCGTAATTTTTAAAAGCGGCGGACGCGCATCGGCGGTCCGTCCGATCCTTTTATTATTGCTTTATATTTTATTATATCTCACTTTAAATCTAAATCAAGGCTTTTGCGGGCCGCAAAAAACAGGCGGCGAATGCGTTCACATCCGACTTTTTTCGTATTTTATTCAAAACTACGATATAATACGCCGATAAACCTTAAAAACTTTTTGTCAAAACTTCGTACTTGTCTTATTTTTGATTGACTTGTAAAAAAACGAATGATATAATCAATCAGTAAAACATTAATGCTTTTGAGGTAATAGATGCAGGCTCTTTTTAACTTAGACGCAGGACTTTGGGAAATATTGTCGGTATTTTTCCTTTCAATGATTCCCGTGTTTGAGCTGCGCGGAGCCATTCCCCTGGCCGCCGGCTTGGGGATGCCGTTTCCGGAAAGCTATATATTATGCGTTATCGGCAATATGATACCCGTACCGTTTATAATGCTGTTCGCCCGCGCGATACTCAAGTGGCTAAAGCGATTTCCCCGCTTCGAGCGTTTGATCTTGTGGATAGAAGGCAAGGTGGAAAAGAATAAGCGAAAGATCTTAAGATATTCAACTTTCGGGCTTATCGTTTTCGTAATGCTCCCCATTCCCGGCACGGGCGCATGGACGGGAGCGCTCGCAGCCACGTTTCTCGATATGCGCTTTCGCACCGCGCTGCCCAGCATCTTCATCGGCGTGCTTATTTCGGGGCTTATAATGAGCGGCATTTCATATGGTTTTTTAGGTTTTCTTGACTTTATTAAATAAATTATTATGGGGACACATCCCATATTAGGAGGAATTTTAAAACATGTCGAAAAAAATGATCTTTACATCCGAATCTGTTACCGAGGGACATCCCGATAAGGTGTGCGACCAGATCGCCGACAGCGTTCTCGACGCCATCATTGAAAAAGACCCCACGGCGCGCGTTGCATGTGAAGTTGCCGTAACCACCGGCCTTGTGCTCGTTATGGGCGAGATCACAACAACCGCAAATATAGATATACCCAAGCTTGCAAGAAACGTTATATCCGACATCGGATATAAGGACAAGCGCTGGGGCTTCGACGCGGATACCTGCGCCGTTATCACCTCTATTGACGAGCAGTCGCCCGATATCGCAATGGGCGTAAACCTTGCAAGCGAAGCAAAGGAAGGCAAGGACACGGACGATCAGGGCGGCGCAGGCGACCAGGGACTTATGTTCGGCTATGCATGCGACGAAACGCCCGAGCTTATGCCGCTTCCCATTTCTTTGGCGCACAAACTTGCAAAGCAGCTCACAAAGGTAAGAAAAGACGGCACCCTTTCGTATCTCGGCCCCGACGGAAAAACTCAGGTCACCGTTGAATACGAAGACGACAAGCCCGTTCGCATAAATACCATAGTAGTATCCTCCCAGCACAGCGCCGACGTTTCTTTGGATCAGATACGAAAGGACGTTATCAAATACGTTATCGATCCTATCGTTGACAAAAAGCTTATGGACAATGAAACGAAAATATTCGTAAATCCTACGGGCCGCTTCGTTGTCGGCGGTCCCGAGGGCGACTCCGGCGTTACCGGCAGAAAGATAATCGTTGACACCTACGGCGGATACGCGCGTCACGGCGGCGGCGCGTTCTCCGGCAAGGACCCGACAAAGGTAGACAGAAGCGCGGCTTACGCTGCACGCTACATAGCAAAGAACATAGTTGCAGCAGGTCTTGCTTCGCGCTGCGAGGTGCAGATAGCTTACGCGATAGGCGTTGCAAAGCCCGTATCCGTGCTCGTTGAGACCTTCGGCACGAACAAAATACCGCAGGACAAGATAGAGGCGCTCGTTGACAAGCATTTCGATCTTCGCCCGACGCAGATAATAAAGACGCTCGACTTAAGAAAGCCGATATACAGAAACCTTGCGGCTTACGGCCACCTGGGAAGAGAAGAGCTCGGTCTTAAATTCGAACAGACCGACAAGGCTGACATTCTCGCAAAAGAAGCAGGCTTAAAGTAATCGCGTCCACAAAAGGGCCAGACCGCCGAAAAAAGAAAATTAAAAGTAAAAAAAGCGTGTGTGGGCATTTTATGCATCATGTTTTTCATACACACCGTTTCCAATGAGCTTTTGCGCCGTAACCTTTGGGTTACGGCGCTTTCGTCTATCGCCGATCGTCTCGCTACCGTATATCATACGGCGACACTCGACGATCTACGATTCCGGCCTCTTTTTTGGACGCTCCAATATAGGCTCCGAGGCAATAAGCTTCTAAGCTTTTTTCATTCTGTCCTGTAAATTGCGCGCATAATATGATAAAATTTATTTAGTGATAGAAATCATTGCGGCGGAGGAAGCTCTATGGACAAGACCGAGAAACTGAGCGGAACGGTAACAGATATATTATTCCAAAACGAAGAAAACGGCTACGCCGTATGCGAGGTGGCGACCGACGAAGGCGATATCGTCATGGTCGGCACGATGCCGTATCTAATGGTGGGCGAAGGCATAACGGCCGAGGGCGTATATGTAAATCACGCCTCATACGGCAAACAGTTCAAGGTCATCTCCTGCGAGCGCACGCTGCCCTCGAGTGAAAACGCGATGCGAAGCTTTCTTGCCTCCGGCGCAATAAAGGGCGTAGGCGAGGTGTTGGCGGGACGCATAGTAGACGCTTTCGGCGAGGCCACATTCGATATCATAGCAGAGTCTCCCATGTCGCTTTCGTCCATCCAGGGCATAACAAAGAAAAAGGCCGAGGAAATAGGCAGGCTGTTCGACTACCGCATGGGAATAAAGCGCGTTATGGAGGAGTTTTCAAAGCTCTCTCTTACGCCCGAGCAAGCCGTTGCCGCATACTCCGTATACGGAAACGACGCGCCCGCGCTGTTAAAGCAAAATCCCTATATCTTATGCCGTCCGAATATCGGCGTTGGCTTCGATACTGCCGACAGGATAGCAAAGGAGCTTGGCTTCAACTTAAGCGACTCGCGGCGAGTGAGAGCCGCCGTAATACATATACTCACTCACAACCTGCAAAACGGCCATACTTATATACCCAAGCTAAAGCTCACGGCCGTTGCGGGAAATCTGCTTGACGACTTTTTAGAGGACGAGATACTTGAAATAATCGAAGAGATGTTCTCTGACGGAGAAGTTGTGATAATGGAGTCACAGCGTCACGACTGTGTTTTTCTGCCGCGTCTTTACGAGGCGGAAAGCTACGTCGCGTCCCGCGTGGCCGAGATGGCTAATGACGAAACCGATTACGGCGAGGACATAGACGCGATAATCGACGAGACCGAAAATGAAACGGGCATCGAATATGCCGCAATGCAGCGCGAAGCCGTAAAGCACGCCGCCGCGCGCCGCTTCATGGTGCTCACGGGCGGCCCCGGCACCGGCAAAACGACTACCGTAAACGCCATGATAGATATGTTTGAGGCTTTAGGCAAAAAAGTGGCGCTCTGCGCTCCCACCGGCCGCGCCGCCCAGCGCATGACCCAGCTTTCGGGGCGCGAGGCGAAGACCATACACCGCTTACTTGAGGTAAAGCCGATGGAGGGCAGCCTTACGCCCGAATTTGCGCGAAACGAACGCCGCCCGCTTTCGGCCGACGTAGTAATAGCCGACGAATGCTCGATGATAGACATACTCTTAATGGAGGCACTTATGCGCGCGCTAAAAAGGAAGGCGCATCTCATACTCGTGGGCGACTATAATCAGCTCCCTTCCGTCGGCGCGGGCAATGTGCTACTCGATATAATCGAATCGGAATGCGCCGACACGGTCGAGCTTGACGAGATATTCCGCCAGGCGGCGCAGAGCAATATCATAGTGTCGTCACACGGCATACTAAACGGCGAATATCCCGTGCTCGACAGAAAAGAGGGCGACTTTTTCTTCTTATACGTAAACGACGAAGAGCTTGGCGCAAAGAAGGCCGCCGACCTCATTGCCCGCCGCCTGCCGAACGCCTACGGCTACGACCCGTTTACCGATATACAGATAATCACCCCGACAAAGCTGGGCGCGCTTGGCACAAAGGAGCTTAACGCCCGCCTTCAGGAGCGCCTGAACCCATCATTTTCTATGCCCCACATAAGGCGGCGCGACGTGGTACTCAAGCTGGGCGACAAGGTGATGCAGACGAAGAACAATTACGACATCGAATGGATAAAAAAGTCCGACGGCATAAGCTCCACGGGCGTTTTCAACGGTGATATAGGGCGCGTGGCGCAGATAGACGCGGCGCACGAGATACTTGTCGTTGACTACGACGATAAGCTTGCCTCTTATCCGTTCGCAAGCATAGGCGAGCTTGAGCTTGCATACGCCATCACGGTGCATAAAAGCCAGGGCAGCGAGTTTAACGCCGTGATACTGCCGCTTTATCACTGCCCCGTGAGGCTTAGAAACCGCGAGATACTCTATACGGCGTTCACGCGCGCAAAGGAGCTTTTGATCGTTGTGGGCGACTACGAAACGCTTACGCAGATGGTAGACAATCTGCGTCATTCAAAGCGGTACACGCTGCTTCGTGAGATGATACAAACGCTCGTCATGGAAAAATCGGGCGACGATATGACGCTTTATTAAAGATCCTCTCTATATCGAAAAAAGAGCAAGCCTCAATGACTTGCTCTTTTTTATTCATTTCAGCCGCCGGCGATACGGCCTCGACTAAGAGAACGGCTTTACGCTTCGCACGTCAAAGCTCTGCGTCCTTTTCCTTCGTAAGCTCGCCGTAAGCTTCAAGCAAATTGTAGAGGCCGTCCTCCGAGAGAACGCCTCTTTTAAGCTGTGGCGGCAAAAGGCCCGCTTCGTCGCAGGCAAAGTCGCTCATCCACTCGCCGCCCGTATAATACGCCTCAAGCTCCCCCATTATCACGCGAAGCTCGTCCTCATCGTCCTTTGAAAGCTCCGCTCCCATGAGACGCCCGGCCCTTATCATCATGGCTTCATATTTAGTTATACGCGCGATCTGTTCTTTATTATCCATAGCTTTTGGGCGGCTCAAAACCTGCCGCTTTGCGAATGTCTAAAAATTATGTAAACCTCATGCCTCGTTTACGAGCTTTCCCGTTATGTGCTCCGGTATAAGCTCAAAACAGAGCGTAGCCGCGCCGTGTTTTCTTATCTCTTCCTCGATATATTCCATGTCTTTTGTATATTTTAAGCTGAGCTTACGGCTTATATCCATCGCGCGCTCGTAGTCTTCGATGAACTTTACTCTGCCGAATACTATGACGCTCTTTATATTGAGCGCCCACTCGCCCTCCTTGCGATATCCCTTGTCGTATACGCAGAACGAGACCTTGTCGCAGGCTTTCAGCGCGTCCACTTTATGCCCCTTCTTGCCCGAGTGAAAATAGAGGCGGCCGTCCTCCTCGCAGTACCAGTGATTTAAGGGCATCCCGTAAGGATATCCGTCGTCGCCCAAGACCGACAAAACTCCGCGCGGCTCGGCCTTGAGTATTTCTATACATTCTTCTTTTGTAAGCTTTTGTTTTACTCTCGCAACGTCACGAAACATATATATTTCTCCTGTGTGTAGATTGGTGTTTTATTACATTATATAATACGATACTTCAATTATTCTGAAGCTTCGGCTTGCATTTCTTCGTTCAGCTGACGAAGCGTTTTGCCGTTCTCATCTTTCCACATAACGTTGCCGCTTAAAGATGCACCGCCCACAAAGCATGCAGCAGCAGACGGGCTCGATAATTCGACATCTTTTGTAAGACGATTTGTATAATCAATTATAGCAGCATATTTTTTGCGATTTTTAACGGCGCTTGCGGGACATGCGTTTGTCATATTCGGATTTATTTGACTTCCTTTGCATACAAGAAAACCGTTATTCGTCCTTTTCCCCGTTGCCTTATACCCATTATATTCAAAATACAGCAAAGGTCCCTTATCAGCATCTGACGAAATTGCAGTGTACGGCTCAAATACCTTGTGACCGAGTGCCCCCATTATTATTGCTGCATACTCAATAAATTCTTCTAATTCGCTTTCTTTTTCTTCCGTGACATTTCCG
The DNA here is from genome assembly GCA_017405765.1 of Clostridia bacterium. Classification (NCBI taxonomy): domain Bacteria; kingdom Bacillati; phylum Bacillota; class Clostridia; species Clostridia bacterium. The sequence continues at coordinate 73,519 of JAFQZS010000047.1, read as the reverse complement.
AGACTGGGCTCGATATTGTTTTTTACATTATAACGATTTGCATTATCAGCCAGCTTATAGAATCGATTTTCGAGATAACTTATTTCCGTCGGCCCGAATGAGCCGTTCGTTGTTGTAAACATTACGGCCTCATTCCAAAATTCCATTGACGGGTGATCTTCCTGTATGCGAAGCAAAAGCCCCTCTCCGTTTTTTCGCACTCCGGCCTGCCCTATGTAAACTTCCGGATCTTTATCGTCCATGCCGAACAAAAAGTAAACTCCGCTCTGCTTCAGAACGCCAATATCTTTAGACTTTTCAAGTTTTTCTTTATTGTTAGGAATCTTATACGCAATGCCGGTCCAATTAGCAAGCGTACACTTTATCCTGCCGTTTGGCTCGCCGTCCATAAGAAATACCTGCAATGTTTTTCCCCACGACATAATATTATCCCTTTTCGCCCTTATACTTCAGCGAAGTTATTCTTTCAACCGCGCATCAGAATTATTACCGATATTATACTTTAATTGTCGAAAAAATGCAAACGCTTCTGCTGTGCCCGGCTTCTTCAGAACCGGCTCGGTGAATAGCGCACGGTTACGATATGCACGAGGATATAACTTCACTTTATATTTCATAGTCTGTGCTTTCTTCGAAGCGTTGACAGCGCGTCGCGGGCGTCAAGAAGCTTTCCGCCCTCTCTTACCTCGTCTTCCGCTTCCCTGATTGCCGCATCCGCAGATGAGTTCTCTATCAATTCCTCGTATGCTTCGATACTCATCACAACAAGATCGCCGTAACCGTTTTTTGTGATAAAAACAGGCTCCTTTTTTGCATGGCAAATCTCGGAGATCTCGTTCGTATTGCGAAGGTCCGTTATCGGTCTGATTTGCGGCATAGTGTAAGCCCCCTTTCTTTGCTCGTTATTATAACATAATTATGTACAAAACGCAAGAATATTATGATCGCCATGCGATTTTTTATATATCGCAGCAAGGACGGCCCCTGCCGTCCTCTTTTTATGCCTTGCCCCGTGCGGATTTGTATGATATACTTATATTATCAAATTCTGCCTTTGGGGGTGGTCTTACGGACTTCACTACGGATATGGCCTGCTGCGGCTGGAACTGCGACGGCTGCGCGCGATACGGCGGCGAGTGCGGCGGCTGCAATAAAAGCTGCGGCGCGCCTGCGCATATGTGCGACTTCGGCGCGGAGACGTGCGAAATATACGCCTGCTGCGTATTAAAAAACGAGCTGCCCGACTGCTCGCCCTGCCCCGATTTTCCGTGCAGGCTCTACGATACCGTTATAAGCCCCTCGCTGCCCGAACATGACAGAGAAAGCGCGCTCATGAGCCGCCGAATAATGCTCGGCGCCATGCAGCACCCCTATTCATAAAAATCAAAAATATAAATATAAGGAGCGAAAACAATGTACACCGGAAATCATATCAAATTTGAGATCATCGAGGATCGCGTAGGCGTTCTCACCCTTTGCAATCCCAAGAAAATGAACACCATGTCGCAGACCTACTTCGACGAGATGGCCGAGCTTCAGCCGAAGATCACGAAGAAGATCGCAGACGGCGATATCCGCGCGATAGCGGTAGTTGCCGAGGGCAAGCATTTCAGCGCCGGCATAGACTTAAACTTCTTGAACATTGCAAACCCGAAGTGGGCGTTTAAAAATCTTCACAACGAGCAGATGTTAAACGAATACTGGGATCGCTGCAACGTGCCCGTAGTATGCGGCGTTCAGGGCGTGTGCATCGGCGCGGGTTTTGAGCTTGCGCTCTGGTGCGACTTCCGCATCGCAACCGAAAAGACGCGCTTCTCCATGCCGGAAGTAAAATACGGACTTGCTCCCGATATCGGCGGCGGCGTAAGACTTACCAAGCTTATCGGCCCCGCGCGCGCAAAGTATATGGTGCTCACCTGCGACGAGGTAGTCGGCCGCGAAGCGCTCGAATACGGCATAGTTGAAAAGATAGTTCCCGCCGAAGAGCTCTATGATACGACTATCGCAATGGCAAGAAAGATGGCGAAGCTGCCGCCGCTCTCCGTGCAGATAGCAAAGAAATGCGTGAACGCCGCTAAGGAAAGCTCGCAGGCTGCCGCTCTCCTTGCAGAGGAGATCCAGTGCGTGCTCTGCCTCGATACGCCCGACATGAAGGAAGCTATCGCCGCTTTCCTTGAAAAGCGCGAACCCGAATTCAAGGGACTTGACTAAACATGCATAAACGTACGCCCGTGATCGGTCGGTATCGTTATCAATGCCCGTTTGCGGCGCATTTAATGATAAATGAAATAATAAACAGGCGCGGCCGCTTAGGTCACGCCTGTTTTGTCTTTGCCATTTTGTCACTTTTACAAAAAATGGAATGCCCCCGAAAGGTAGTCGATTGACCATACTGCATAGTGATGGTATAATAATTCCAGCTGATCAGACTTTGCAAAGGGGAAACGAATATGAAGCACAGAAAACACCGGATCGCTCTGGTATGTGTCGCTTTGCTTGTTTTGGCAGCAGGCATTGGCTGTTTCTTCTTAGGAGAGCGCTATGAAGCAATACAAAACCAAAAAGAGCAAAAGCTTAATATCCTTCTTAATCGCAGTGAACTTGAAGGGCTTGGCGAAATCGAAGGCAAGATCTACGTAACCGGGCATAAGAGCCCCGATGCGGACACGGTTTGCTGTTCCATCGCTTACGCGGCTTTGCTTCAAAATATGGGTTATGACGCAATGCCTGTAGTTCTTGGCGGTATCAATAAAGAAACAGAGTATATTCTAAAATCTGCCAAAGCGGAAACGCCCAAGCTCTTGGAGGATGCATCCGGCCTGAATATTGTCCTGATCGATCACAGTGATTATTCGCAGTCGGCAGACGGAATGGAAAAAGCAAATATCATAAGCATCATAGACCATCACGGCGACGGGACCGTGGAGACCGGCAACCAGATCATCTATGATGCAAGACCCCTCGGGGCGACAGCCACGATAATCTGGATACGATACCGCAATTATGGAATCGAGCTTGATAAACAGACGGCTTTTCTGCTGCTCGGCGCGATCCTCTCAGACACGAATAACTTTGAGAACAATACGGCCACGACCGCAGACCGTGAAGCAGTAAAAGCGCTTTGTGATCTGGCGGAGATCTCAGATAAAGACGCTTTATATCTCGAAATGTATAAACAGTCGATCTCTTATGAAGGAATGACGGATGAGGAGATCTTTTTTGGCGACTATAAGGAATATGAAACAACAGGGGGAAATTTTTCTATCGGCTGCATAAATGTTTATGACGAAAACGACGCCAAAGAAATGTCGGAACGAATGAAGAAGATCGCTGTGTCGACTCTTGCTGCGACAGGAATGGATATGGCGTTTGCACAGATAAACATTCTTCACGACGGAATATCCATGACTTTTATTGTGCCGTCTGATGATACTGCAGCGGATGTGATAAGGAACGCTTTTCCGGACGCTGCTTTTGACGGAACTTCATTCAGATTTGATTCGGGTATGTCCCGAAAGCAGGTGCTTGTTCCGGCTATAACGGGTGTTCTGGAGGCCTATCCCAAAGAATAAGATGATTTTCTGTTTGTCGATAAGATCGTCCGCTGTCCGAAATAACGGCGAGCATCGGATCTTTCACCCCAAGATCCAGAACAACGTACACAAAACAGGCGCGGCCGCTTGGGTCGCGCCTGTTTTATCTTTGCCCTTTTTATACTTTTATAAAAAAGAAATGCTCCCCTTTGGGGGATCTTATACTTCGACGCCGTTTAGTATTTCTTCGATTTCGGAAATACTGCTTACAAAACGGATGTCCTTCTGTTTTCTCTTTGAAGACAATTCATACGAGATCATCGTATCAAGAAGCTCTTTAAGGCAATTATAATAGCCGTCAAGATCATACAAAATACATGGTGAATCAATAATACCAAGCGAAACGAGCGACATGATCTCCGAGATCTCTTCGAGCGTTCCCAGTCCGCCGGGAAAGGCTATAAAGGCGTCTCCGAGCTCGATCATTTTTGCCTTTCTCTCGGACATATTTTCAGTCACTATCAGTTCTGTTATCGCGCTGTGCTGAAGCTCTTCGTCAACGAACATCTGCGGTTCGACGCCGATGACCGGACCGCCCGAGGCAAGCACGCTGTCCGCAAGAATGCCCATAAGCCCTATTTTCGAACCGCCGTAGACAAGCGTATCGCCTCTTTGTCCGATAAATGCTCCGAGTTCCTTTATTGCCGATATAAATCTGTCGCTGTTGCCCGTATTCGATCCAAGGTATACTGTTATGTTCATATTCACACCTATGTTAAATGTATTTATCGATTTTTAAAAAAACTATCCCCGCGCACTAACGCTGCCGGCTGCCTTTCAGGCAAAAAATGAAAAGGCGCTCCCTTCGAAGCGCCCCGTTTTACTCTAAATTATTTCTTCTTTTTAAAGCTGTCTTTAAGCGCGACCGTTCTGTTAAATATAACTTTGTCAGGCGTAGAGGTCTTATCAATGCAGAAGTAGCCGTGGCGCATGAACTGGAACGTGTCGCCGGGCTTAAGCTCGCCCAAGCTGTTTTCAAGCTTGCAGCCCGTAAGCGTCACCTTCGAGTTTGGATTAAGCGCCTCGTGATAATCGTCGAACACGTCGGGGTCGGCCTCCCTAAAAAGGCGCTCGTATATATCGGCCTGAACGTCTTTCGCGTGCGCCGCCGATACCCAGTGTATCGTGCCGCGCACCTTGCGGCCGTCCTCGCTCCATCCGCCCTTCGTGGCGGGATCGTAAGTTGCGTGAACTTCAACGACGTTGCCGTTTTCATCCTTCACGGCATGAGTGCACGTCACGTAATACGCATGGCGCAGGCGCACTTCGTTTCCGGGGAACAGGCGGTAATAGCCCTTCGGCGGCGTCTCGGTAAAGTCTGTGCGCTCGATGTAAAGCTCGCGCGAGAACGGCAGACTGCGCTTGCCCAGATCCTCGCGGTCGGGGTGATATTCGCCCTCCACGTACTCGACTTCGTTCTCGGGATAATTGTCTATAACGAGCTTTATGGGATCGAGCACCGCCATCACGCGCTTTGCGCTCTCGGAGAGGCGGTTTCGCACGCAGAATTCCAAAAACTCGTAATCAACTACGCTGTTTGTCTTGGAAACGCCGTTCTTCTCTATAAACTCGATAACGGCCTCGGGCGGATAGCCGAGTCTTCTTATGCCGCGAAGCGTGGGCAGACGCGGGTCGTCCCAGTCGGACACGATGCCCTGCTCGATAAGCTCGCGGAGCTTTCTTTTCGACATTACGGTATAAGTCATATTTAGGCGGGCAAACTCTATCTGGCGCGACGGATACGGCGCGTCGGCGTTCTTTATAACCCAGTCGTAAAGCGGGCGGTGATCCTCAAATTCAAGCGAGCAGAGCGAATGCGTAACGCCCTCGTATGAGTCCGAAAGCGGATGCGCGAAGTCGTACATCGGATATACGCAGTATTTCTCGCCCGTGCGGTGATGATTTGCAAAAAGTATGCGGTATATTACGGGGTCGCGCATATTTAGATTGTTTGAAGCCATATCTATCTTGGCGCGAAGAACATGGCTTCCCTCGGCAAACTCGCCCGCCTTCATGCGGTTGAAAAGGTCGAGATTTTCCTCCACGGAGCGGTTACGGTAAGGGCTTTCGCGGCCCGGCTCCTTTAAGGTACCGCGGTACTCGCGTATCTCGTCCGCCGAAAGGTCGCACACGTATGCCAGCCCCTTATTTATGAGCCTGTACGCGCACTCAAGAAGGAACTCGTAATAATCGGATGCGTAGAATATATTCGCATACTCAAATCCGAGCCAGTGTATGTCCTCTTTTATCGCATCTACGTATTCTACGTCCTCTTTTGTGGGGTTCGTATCGTCAAGGCGGAGATTGCATATGCCATTGTATTTTTTCGCCGTTTCAAAGTCGATATATATCGCCTTTGCATGGCCTATATGAAGATATCCGTTGGGTTCGGGCGGAAAACGCGTTTGTATATGGTCCGCTTTGCCCTCTTTTAAGTCCTGTTCTATAAAATCATGTATAAAATTAGTCGGGGTCTTTATCTCTTCGCTCATACTGCGCCTCCCATAAAAATTCTGGCAAATAGTATATCACAAACGGGCGCAAATATCAATGATTTCTATGATAAAACAGGCAAAATAAATAATGCGTTAAAAGCTTGACAAATACTCTTTCGTTTCGTTATATTATAGTTGTGCGCAACACTTATTTTATTCGATAGGAGGAAATATTATGGCTAAGTTTGTATGTTCTATCTGCGGTTACACCCACGAGGGCGACGCTCCTCCGGAGAAGTGCCCCCAGTGCAAGGCTCCCGCATCTAAGTTCAATGAAGTTAAAGAAGGCGTTTTGGAATTTGCAGACGAGCACAGAATCGGCGTTGCAAAGGACGTTGACCCGAGAATAATTGAAGGTCTCCAGCAGAATTTCATGGGCGAGTGCACCGAAGTAGGCATGTATCTCGCTATGAGCCGTCAGGCTGACCGCGACGGTTATCCCGAGGTTGCAGAGGCTTATAAGAGAATAGCATTTGAGGAAGCAGAGCACGCTGCAAAGTTTGCAGAGCTTTTGGGCGAAGTAGTTTATCCCGACACGAAGAAGAATCTCCAGCTCCGCGTTGACGCAGAGCACGGCGCAACGGCAGGCAAGAAGGAGCTTGCAACGCTTGCAAAGCAATTAAATCTTGACGCTATCCACGACACCGTTCACGAGATGGCGAAGGACGAGGCTCGTCACGGCAAGGCTTTCCTTGGCCTCTTAAACAGATACTTCAAGTAAGATAAAAGCATATTCGCGCAAAAAGGAGACCATCATGAAAAAAGGGAACGTAATAAAAGATCTCTTGGTGCTATGGCTCGCTTTGTCTGCGCTTGTATGCGCGGCCATTCACCTGCATATCTCTCTTAATATGCTGGCAGACAAAGAGGCATAAGCATACGGCTTTTGATTCAAGCATTTTTCAAAGGAGCAAGGGCGACCTTGCTCCTTTTGTGTTTTTGTTCGCTATTGTACTTTTCTTGTACTTTTCACTCAGAAAACAGTTTCCAAATGCAAAGAATACGCTTAAACTTATACATCAAAAGAATTGTACAGTTTTGTATGTATAGTTTAACGCAAAACAGCCTATTAAACAAAGCTTTAACAGAACCATTGCTTTAATAAGCTTTATATAATCTTTTTTCTAAACAATAATTCTATTTTTTATTCCTCAAAAACCTCTAAGTATACTATTATAATGAGTGACGATTATATCCTTTCTGCTATAATAAAACAATTAGTGTAGATGAAACCAGCAAAGCCATACCCATGGTCGAACCGGATATTTACTTTACATGAAAAAACATGTATAATAAGAATAAGGCCGTGCGGCAATAAATGTATAATAATTTATGATTGAAAGGGGCGGTTTTATGTATAAGCTTGCTATAGATATAGGCACAACAACGCTGAAATGTGTGCTTTTTGGGGATAAGCTGAAGGCCGTGGCACAGGCCGTCAGAGAATACCCGGTGAGTTATCCTGTGCAGTCCTGGGCGGAGCAGGATCCCGAGGACTGGTTCGGGGGCGTGTCGCAGGCAATAAAAGAGGTGCTTTCAAAAAGCGGCGTCGATCCCGCGCGTATAAAGGCAGTGGGAGTGAGCGGTCAGACGCCGTGCCTTCTGCCTTTGGACGAGTACGGCCGTCCCTTAAGAAAAGCAATTATCTGGATGGACAGACGGGCTTCTGCGGAGTGCGGGGAGTTCCTTCAAAGGGTGGACAACGACACGGTGCGCCGCATTACGGGAAAGAGCGCCGACGCACAGCATCTCCCCGTGAAATACATGTGGTTCGAGCGGCACGAACCAGAGCTTCTCAAAAAGACCCGCATGTTCCTTCAGGCGAACGGCTATATAACGTATCGTCTGACGGGCGAATACACCGTCGACCGCGGCAATGCGGCAACGGCCCTCATATATGATATAAATACGGGCGATTATGCCTACGAGCTGCTTAAAGCCGCGGGACTCGATCCTTCCCTGCTGCCGAAAATATTCGACGGCGACGGCATTGCTGGATATGTGACGAAACAGGCAGCCGCGGAAACGGGGCTTCAAGCGGGCACTCCCGTTATAGCGGGGCATGTGGACGCGTCGGCCGCAGGCATCGAGGCAGGCGTCTTCTCGGAGGGACTTGCCTTCGAAGCAACGGGAACGTCTTCGGTGTTCATGATGCCTTTAAACAGGATAATGCTGGTTGACGGTCTTTCCACGGGCGTAGGTCTCGGCAAAGGAAGAAGCACCTTGTTTGCCGCGATGAGCACGACGGGCGCATCCTACAAATGGTTCCGCGATGCGCTCATGGGCGGTGAAAACGAAGATGGCACAAAGTATGTGATCATGGACAAGATGATCCTTCGTGACGCGCCAAAACCCGGGAACCTTATATTTCTCCCCTATATGATGGGCGAGCGCAGCCCCATATGGAACAGCGACGCGCGAGGCGTGTTCTTCGGACTAAGCATGAACACGAACGCTGCGGAAATGATGCGCGCAGTGCTCGAGGGCGCTTCCTTCGCGCTTAGAGACAATATGGAAATGGCGAAGCGCGTCGGCGCGTCCATCGATAAACTGAGAGTATCGGGCGGCTGTGCAAAGAGCGATATTTGGCTTAAAATAAAGGCGTCAGTCATAAACGTACCTATCGAGGTGCCAAAAGTGAGCTTCGGCGCGCCTGCGGGACTTGCGATAATGATGATGCCCGCCATCGGCGAATATGAATCGATAGAAAAGGCTGCGGCTGACTGCGTGGAGATCACGAAGACCGTTTTGCCCGACCCCGAATGGGCAGCGCATTACGACGAGATGTTCAAGATATATAAAAGCGTGTATGAGCACACGATCGACGATTTTGCCGCACTTTCAAAGCTTTTGCGGAACCAGTAGTCTTATACCCGCGAAAAATAACAACAAGAGAGGATGAATGCCTGTGAAGCTGCTTGTAACTACAAGGTACAGCAAAAAGTGCCTCAATGAGCTGGGAAAAGTATTTGACGACATCGTGCATATGCCGCCTACGGAGCTCAAGTCACGAAAGGAAGACGAGATGTGCGCGATACTTAAAGAGGAAGCTCCCGATGCGGTGATCGTAGAGCTCGACCGCATCACAAGGGTGGTGCTTGATGAGAACAAGGGACTCAAATTCATAGGCGTATGCCGCGCAAATCCCGTCAATGTGGATGTGGCGTATGCTTCTAAGCTCGGGATACCTGTGCTTGTAACTCCAGCAAGAAACGCACAGTCAGTGGCGGAGCTTGTTATAGGACAGCTCATAATGTTTGAGAGGCTCATGTATGACGCCGTGCCGTGGCTCAAAAACGGAGAGTGGCGCGAAAATCCCGCGTACCCCTTCTTCCACTACACCGGCCACGAGATATGCGGCAGAAAGGTCGGATTCGTGGGATTCGGCGCAGTCGCAAGGGCGCTTTGGAATATGCTAAAAAGCTTCGGCTGCGAAGGAGCATACTACGACGCCTTTATCAATGAGACGATAAACGGCTGCGAATATGCGCCTATTGAGAATATATTCGCCGAAAGCGACATCGTGTCGGTGCACCTGCCCGTGAACGATTCGACCAAGGGCATGATAACGGGAGAACTCATGGCGTTAATGAAGCCCGACGCGCTTTTCGTCAACTCCTCCCGCGCGGTCGTGGCTGATTACGACGCGCTTTACGGGCTGCTTAGGGAAAGCAGGATACGCGGCGCGCTTCTTGACGTTTTCCCGAACGAGCCGCCCTCAAACAAGGATTATGAGCTTATAAAGCTTCCCAACGTGCTGGCGACGCCTCATATTGCAGGCGCGGCATTTGAAGTGGAGGAGCATCATTCGAGGATAATGAACGCGGCGGTCTTGGAATGGCTGAATAACAGAAGCGGACGCTGTGTTTTCAATCTTAAGCAGCTCAATAAATAAAAAAGGAGTGATACGTATGATGTGCACTATTGATGTAAACGGTGAAAAGCTTGCCTTAAAGGACGGCACCGTCAAGGCCAACGGGCAGCGCATTCACTATGTGGAGGCCGGCGAAGGGCCTATGGCGCTTTTAGTTCACGGCTTCCCCGAATTCTGGTATTCGTGGAAGCATCAGCTTCTTGCGCTGTCGAAGGCAGGATACCGCGCGGTGGCCATTGATACCCGCGGCGTGGGAAGAAGCTCAAAGCCCGAGGACTATGCTCAGTATACGCTGAAGAACCTCGCATGCGACTGCGCCGAGACGGTTAAGGCGTTAGGCGAAAAAAAGGCGGCGATAATTGGTCACGACTGGGGAGCTATTATCGCATGGAGCGCGGCCTGGTTCTATCCCGAATGCTTTTCGGGCGTGGTGGGCATCTCAAACGTGTTCGGCGGGCGCGATGCATTTGCGCTGCCCTTGAGCGAAGGCCGCACAAAGCTGCCTTCGCAGATATACCGGGAAATCGCCGGCGAGGACAAGATATTCTATTCCGACAACTTTGCTAAGATAGAACCGGCGCTTATTCAGATGGATTGTCCGAAGGACTGGCTCTTCAATGCGCTTTTCGGATGGTCACATCTGCTTCCGAAGCCGCAGATTCTGATAGATAACAAAGCGACAGAGCTCACGGACGAGCAGATAGTTGAGCTTTTCAGGGGCGCAAGCGTATGCTCCGACAGATACGCCCCCGTGACGCCATCCAAACGGGCGCCTGTTGATAATCCCTACTTTCTGCCCGAGGAGGATCTTGAGATACTTGCCGCGAATTGGGAGAGCTGCGGATTCAGGCATGCGCTTTACTACTATAAGGCCGTGGATCTCGACTGGGAGCTTTACGGCAATATCGAAGAGCGCATAAAAATCCCCGCGCTCTACATCGGAGGCGACAGAGACTGGGTGACTATCTGGTCAAGGGACGCTATTGCAAATCTGCCGAAGGTGTGCGACGACCTTCGCGGCGTCAAGGTTCTTGAGAACTGCGGCCATTGGGAGGAGATAGAGCGTCCCAATGAGGTATCGTCGCTTATTCTGGACTTTCTTAAATCACTCTAAAAACGTAACGGAGGTATAATGATGACAGCTTTTTCAAAGTATGAAAACATGGCCCCAAAATGGGATACTCCGGTCATAATCGAGGCGCATATCAACGGAGCAAGAACGAAGGCCATGAACCCCAATCTCCCGGTGGGACACGACGAGCTTGTCGCGGAAGCCATCAAATGCTTTGATGCGGGAGCCTGTGCCGTTCATGCACACAATACGAATTACAGCTTAAAGGGCGAGGCTGCAGCCGACGATTACCTTAAGACCTGGGACAGAGTATTTGAAAAATACCCCGACGGAGTTATGTACGGCAGCACCTGCGCCGTAGGAATGCTCACTCCCGAGGAGCACGGCCTTGAGCACGTGGGAATACTTCACGACAAGCGCAAAATAAAGCTCTGCGTCATAGACAACGGCGTCGTCAATTTAGGGCGTACCATTGATGATGAAGGCTACATATCGGGACTTACCCACGGCTACGGATACGACAGGCTCAACGCACAGGTGAAGATGTGCCGCGAAAAGGGCATGGGCATTATATTCAGCGTATTCGAGCCGGGATTTATGAGGCTCGCGCTCCATTACGAGAAGAGAGGACTTCTGCCTAAGGGTTCTACCCTCGACCTTTATCTTATGGGTGATTACGGCCTTATATCCATGGACGGCGCGAACACTGCAGGTATGCCCGCAAGTCTTGAGACGCTCTACTACTATATGTACATGATGGAGGAGAGCCGTATGCCGTGGTTCGTTTCCATATGGGGCGCTCCCAGCGAAGACGAGATACCGATAATGCGCAGAGTCATTGAACTCGGCGGCCATCTAAAGGTCGGTCTGGAGATGCATTTCGACCCCAATAAGAAGCCGACAAATCTTGAGCTTTTAAAGCAGGCGCAGGATATTGCAAAGGACGTAGGAAGACCCATAGCAGCGCGCGGGGAGCTTCTGAAAATTTACGGATTTTAAGATACGTTTACAAAAAGCGAGGATATTTTTATGCTGATGAAAAAAGAAAGAGAGCTTGTAGTCGAGTACGGCAAGAAGCTCATAACTGCGGGACTTACCAGCGGAACGGGCGGCAATATAAGCATTTTTGACCCCGACACCGGATATATGGCAATAAGCCCCAGCGGGGTTGACTATTTTGAAACGAGGCCCCAGGATGTAGTAATCATGAAGGCGTCCGACACGTCAAAGGTAGACGGCGAGCTTAAGCCGTCAAGCGAGTATCTTCTTCACTCTGTGTTCTATAATAAGCGAAACGACATACGGGCGGTCGTACATACTCATTCGCCCTACGCAACGGCGCTTGCCACCTTGGGAGAAGGACTTCCGGCGTCGAGCTATCTCGTGGCCATGGCGGGTCCCGACGTTAAGTGCGCGCCGTACAGATCGTTCGGTACGCAACAGCTTGCGGATATCGCCTGCGAATATATGAAAGAGCGAAGCTGTGTGCTGCTCGCAAATCACGGTCTCGTGGCAGGAGGCCCGAATATTGCCCGAGCGTTCTCCATAGCGCAGACCATCGAGGAATGCTGCCGGAATTACCACCTTGCGCGGTGCATCGGAAAGCCGCTGATACTGCCCGAGGAAGAAATGAAGAACCTTGCCGTGAGATTCAGAACCTACGGACAGACAAAGAAGTAACGTCAATACATCTGAGCCTGCGGCGTGTACTAATAAAACGTGAAGCAAGGGGGCGTGCGCGTCTTCCCTCGCTTTTGTCGGGCGGATCCGCTTGAAACGGCGGCGCGGATATATTATACTTATATCGTAAAACTGCGCGCGGCACGTGCCGCGAAAAACGAACGGAGGCGCGCAATGAAAAGTATAAAGCTTATTCTGATAGCCGTTTCGCTCGTCTGCTTTGCGCTTCTTGCGGGATGCGGGCCGGATATATCTGCCGCGGCGCCGCCCGAAACGGAAGTCGACGAAGATTCGTCCGGTTGCGGCATCTACGATGCTCTGAGCCGCATAGGCGACGACGACGCAGGCGGCGACGGCGGCGACGGCGTCATTGAAAATGAATAGAGCGGCTGCTCGGAAGGCGGCCGCTCTACGTTATCTCATCAAGTTTTCTTTGAAGCTTCGAAAGGTCGCTTTGCGTAAACGAATCGGGATCAACGCCCGACGAAATACAGGCCTCACGAAATTCTTGGGTATCAATAGTATCATGCGGGCTTTGCGCGAGCTTATACGCCACGCGGTTTATAAGACCGTCGCTTGTGTCCATATAGCCGTACTCCTCCAAAGCCGCAAGCTGCCATGCTTTGAACGACATTTTATCAGCTCCTTTTATCCAATACACCGCGCCGTCGGAGATCTCCCGGCGGCGCGGTTTTATGATGTATTCGAAAAAGCCTTACGCTTCCATAAGGGCGGGGTTTTCCAAAAGTGTCTTTACTCTGTGCAAAAACTGCGCGGCCACGGCGCCGTCAATTGAACGGTGGTCCGCCGTAAGAGAAAGCGGCATGAACGTCTTTCTTACCAGCTCTCCTTCTTCGTTGAACACCGGTCTGTCCGCCATCGCGTTCACACCGAGTATCGCCGATTCGGGCTGATTTATTATCGGAGTGAAACTCTCTATGCCGTACATTCCGAGATTCGTGATAGTGAACGTGCCTCCGGTATAATCGTCCAGAGTCAGGCGGCCGCTTCTCGCCTTCTCGGCAAGCTCGCCTATCTCGCGCGATATCTGCATAAGTCCCTTCTTGTCGGCGTTCTTTACGTTGGGCACTATAAGCCCGTCGTTAAGGGCAACGGCAACGCCCATATTAACGTAATGCTTATAAATAATATTATCGCCGTCGATGCTGCCGTTGACTATCGGGAAATCGAGCAGCGCCTTTGCGACAAACTTTACGAGTATATCCGTGTAGCTTACCTTAAGGCCGTTTGCCTTGAGCTGTTCGCGGAACGCCTTTATATTCGTCATATCGACGCTTATCGTATACGTTACTGTTGGGCTCGTCCGAACGGACTTTAGCATATTGTTCGCTATAGCTCTGCGCATACCGTTCATCGGCTTTATCTCCTCGTCGGGTCTCAAAACCTTTGCAGCTTCCGCAGACTTTTCGGCCTTGAGGGGAGCTTTTTTATCCGTGGGAACGGCCGAAGCGGGCTTTTCGGGCTCGGGTACGCTTTTCGGGGCGGGCGCTGTGTCCATCGAGATCGCATAAAGCAGATACTTTTCAACGTCCTTTTCGACTATTCTGCCCCCCGGGCCCGTTCCCTTCACAAGAGAAAGGTCAATATCATTCTCACTGGCGAACTTTTTCGCCCTCGGCGACGCTATTATCCTTTCCGCCGCCAAATCTGCGGCTTTTTGCGCCTTCGGCTCTTCGGACGCCGCTGCGAAAGCGGGCGGGCACTTTACGCCGGACTCGGAAAGCATCGCGGAAACGTCCTCATTCGCGTCGCCTATTATCGCAACGCGGGAAAGCACCGGGACCTCTTCGCCCTCGGGCACAAGTATCTTTCTTATCACGCCTCCGCGAGCGGCAGTCTCCGTATTCGTAAGCTTATCGGACTCCAGATCGAAAATATCCTGACCTTCCTTGACGGCATCGCCTTCTTTTACGAGCCATTTTGATATCGTGCCCGTTTCCATTGTCTGTCCGAGCATCGGTAAAATTATATATTCAGCCATAATACTTACCTCATTTACAATCATTTTTTAAGACGTGCCGCTACATCATCTTTTTTACGGCGCTTACGATATCGGCCGCGCACGGGAGATAATACTTTTCGAGCACGGGCGAATACGGAACGGGCGTATTGAGCGCGCCGATGCGCACGACGGGCGCGTCGAGCCAGTCGAAAAGCTCTTCGCCGATCTGCGCGCTTATCTCGCCGCCGTAGCCTCCGCGCTTATTCTCCTCGGTGAAAACTACCGCCCTGCCCGTCTTTTTAATGCTTTCGGTTATCAGATCAAAGTCGAGCGGGAAGAGCGAACGAAGGTCGATGACCTCGGCGCTTATTCCCTCCGCCGCAAGCGTCTTTGCCGCATCGAGCGCGTCCGTGACCTGCTTACTGTACGTGATTATCGAAACGTCGCCGCCTTCCCTTGCCACTCTGCCCTTGCCGAGCGGTACGGGAGGCGCATCAAGATTGACTTCTCCCTGCTTTGAATAGAGCAGCTTGTGTTCCATAACGAATACGGGGTCGTTGTCGCGTATGGCAGTTATCATCATTCCATAGGCGTCCTGCGGATTGGACGGCGCTATGACCTTGAGTCCCGGAACGTGCGTAAGCCACGCTTCCAGCGTCTGCGAATGCTGCGCCGCGGAGCTCGTTCCGCCGCCCGATGCGGCTCTGAATACAATGGGCAGCGAAAGCTTGCCGCCGAACATATAGCGCATCTTTGCGGCCTGATTGAATATCTGGTCCATTGCAACGCCGATAAAGTCGATCATCATAAGCTCCGCGATGGGACGAAGTCCTGTTGCGGCCGCGCCGACCGCAGCCCCGCAAAAGCCGGACTCGGAAACGGGGGTGTCGCGCACTCTAAGAAAGCCGAATTCCTCTTGAAGGCCGCGGCTCACGCCGTAAGTGCCGCCCGTTACGCCTACGTCCTCGCCGAAGATTATAACGCTTTTGTCCTCGCGCATACATTTTATGATGGCTTCGCGGGTCGCCGCGCCGAATGTCATAGTAGTCTTCATCTGTCACGCGCCTCCTTTACGATATCTTCGCTGTATACGTCCTTTACGGTGTTCTCCACCGGCGGATACGGCTGCGCCTCGGCGAACGCAATGGCGTCCGCGATCTCCTTTTCCACCTGTGCTGCGGCCTCGTCGAGTTCTTCTCTCGTCATAACGCCGTTATCAATGAGAAACTGCTCGTATCTCGGTATCGGATCTCGTTTGAGCCACGCCTCTACCTCATCCTTCGGCCTGTAGCTTGCGGGGTCGCCTGAGAAGTGGCCGCGATGGCGATACGTCTTGCATTCGATAAGCTTGGGGCCCTCTCCCCTTCTTGCGCGTTCAACGGCTACCTTCGCGGCCTCGTAAACGGCCATAACATCGTTGCCGTCAACAGTCACGCCGGGGATATCGTAGGCCTGCGCCCTCACAGCGATATCCCGAATATTCGAGTGATATGAAAACGGCACGGTTATCTGATACAGATTGTTTTCGCAGATGAAAACGACCGGCAGCTTCCAAATTGAAGCGAGGTTGAGCGATTCGTGGAACGTGCCCTGATTCGTGGAGCCGTCTCCGAAGAAGCAGACGGTGACCTGATCGGTGCCGCGCACCTGCGCGGAAAGGGCCGCGCCCACGCTTATGGGTTGGCCCGCGCCTACGATGCCGTCGGCGCCTAAAATGCCTATGTCCGTATCGGCGATGTGCATCGAGCCGCCCTTGCCCTTGCAGTATCCCGCCTCTTTTCCGTACAGCTCGGCCATCATGAATCTAAGGTCCGCGCCCTTTGCTATGCAGTGGCCGTGGCCGCGGTGCGTGCTCGTAATGTAGTCGTCCCGCCTGAGGTTCGCGCATACTGCTGAAGCTATGGCCTCCTCGCCGATATAGAGGTGCGCAAAGCCCGGCATGCGCTTTTCCTTTAAAAGCCTTTCGGCCGCTTCTTCAAACCGGCGTATACGCATCATGCTTATGTATATCGCTTTTTGCTCATCTTTGGTGATAGCCATTAAAAAACCTCCTTTATGTTTTGCGCATTTATTTACCGCTGATTTTTCGCTCGTTTTTTGCATTTTTGTGATATGTTACAATTATATATCAATTATAGCATAAAATTTGTATATTTTAACCGTGTATGCGTACAAAACCGAATATGTGTTTTTGTGGAAACTGACAGAAGCATCCTCTTAATTTTAAAGCTGCGACAAGGTATTATATTCGTGCGCTGTTTTTGCCAATAAGGCTCGGGGAGACAAAAAAAGAAAGAGGGCGCGCGGCCCTCTCGCTTTTTTGGGGATATGATTTTAAGTGTTTTCGCTCTCCTGCTCTTTTTGGGATGTTTCCTTAGTCGAATCGGCTTCTTTTGCCACAGCTGCGGTATTTACGATGCTCTGAGCCGCATAGGCGACGACGACGCAGGCGGCGACGGCGGCGACGGCGGCATCGAAAATGAATAAAGCGGCTGCTCGGAAGGCGGCCGCTTTAAATTTTGTGCTTCATGCCGATGAGTTTTCATTTTTCCGGCTTCCCATGACTATGTTTACATCACTCATCTTAAATGCTACAATATAAAATAAAAAAACATATACGGAAGTGAAAACCATGAAAAAAACTGCAAAGAGAATGGCGTCATTGCTTCTCGGCTTGTGCGTCGCCGCGTGTGCGGCCATGCCCGCAATGGCGGAAACTTCGGCATTCCCCGGGATAACGGATGAGATGACCGAGGCGTCGTTTTGGTCAGAGCTGCAGGACGATCGGGACGGCGTGCTCGCCACGCCCGAAGAGATCGCCCGCATAAACGATGCCGCGCTTTCGGCGGAGGGCAGCAATATGCACGACCTTAAAAACGTGCCCGCCGTCTTTAACGGTATTACGCGCTGCGAAGGCTTAAAGGCGAGCGCCGAGGCCGATACTGCGTATTATCTCGGCTGGACGTATGACGACCGTGGCAAGATCGCCTCGCAGGAATACTACGACAAGGTGGTAGCTAATACGAAGGACCGACATGCGAAACGCGAGATGCCCGTGCGCTACGGCATAGTGACGGAGCGCACCGAGCTTATATGCCTGCCGACGGACAAGCCGATACTCGACGATATGGACGATGCGGACTTCGACTATCGCGCGCTGGTGGGCCTTAAAATAAACGAGCCCGTTGTAATCTTTACGACCTCCGCCGACGGCAAATTCTATCACATATACAACTCCTGCTGCTCCGGCTGGGTGGACGTAAACTGCGTCGCCGTCTGCCGCGACCGCGACGAATGGCTCTCTGCGTGGGATATCCCCGATGAAAAGCGGCTCGTTTTCTACGGCGACAAGATGTATACCGATTATTCGATAACGGCCCCCGAGACCTCGCGCCGCCTTATCACGACAGGCGCTTCGTTTGAGCGTATAGACGCCGATCCCGGCGAGCTCGTTATAAACCGCCTGCCGCTTCACAATTACGCCGCATATCTCCCCGTAAGATGCGAGGACGGCAGCTACCGCAAGCAGGCCTCGCTCCTTAACGCGCGCGAAAAGCTGTCGGAAGGGTATCTGCCGCTTACGAAGGCGAATATCGCCGAGGTCGCCTTCTCGTCTTTGGGCGACGCATACGGCTGGGGCGGCTCACTGAACAACGAGGACTGCTCAAGCTTAGTAAGAAGCATATACTCCTGCTTCGGCCTCGACCTTCCCCGGAACGTAAATTGGCAGTGGGCAGTTGATTTTCCGAAGCTCGATCTTGCAAACGCCTCCACCGAAGAAAAGGAGGCCGTGCTTGACGAAATGCCGCTCGGCACGATCTTAAATTTCCCCGGTCACCAGATGCTGTATTTAGGCGAATACGAGGGTGAATATTACGTTTTAAGCACCATAGGCAGCGTGTCAAGTCCGTGGGAGGAAGGAAAGCGCCAGCGCGTGCGAAGCGTTACGCTCAACACGCTCGATATGCGCCGCATGAACGGCAAAACGTGGATGCGCGAGCTTAAACAAGTTTATATACCGTGGCAGCTCTCAAGCGGCGAAGAAAGCGCGATACCTTCTCTTTCGTGGTACCACGACGGCGTGAAATACTGCATCGAAAGCGGCCTTATGGATGCGCCCGACGGATACTTCCGCCCCGACGACGTTGCTTCGCGCGCGGAGGTGATCGAGGCGCTTTGGCGGCTTTCGGGTTCGCCCGATCCCGAAAGCTCGGACGCCGCGTTTGCCGATATCCCCGAGGGCGCGTCTTATGCGAAGGCCGTTTCGTGGGGATATGAGGCGGGCGTTATAAACGGGACGTCCGAGACGGAGTTCTCGCCCGACATGAGCGTCACGCGCGAACAGCTTGCGGTAATGATGATGCGCTGCGCGGGCGTACCCGACGAAGGCGGGGCCATGGGTCTTGCGGGCTTCGAGGACAGCGGGGAAATCTCCGACTATGCGCGCACAGCTTTGCTTTGGGCGCATATAAAGGGGCTTATTGCCGGAACGTCGGAATCGACGCTAGGCCCCCGCTCGAACCTTACGCGCGCACAGCTTGCGACCGTGATAATGCAATATAACGATATGCTTGAAGATGAAAAAGAAGCCGCCGAAGCCGCGGCGCAGGCGGAAGCCGAGGCGGCGGAGAGTGTCGAAAGCGAAGGCGAAGGCGAAACCGCAGCCGATACGGCGGCCGAAGATGCGCCTGCCGATACGGCTGCGGATACGGCGGGAGACACAGCGGCGGACGCAGGCCCGACAGAAACGAGCGAGTCCGGCGATGCAAACGCCGAGGCTGCCGCAGCTTCGTAGAAAGAATATAACAAAAAGCACGGGGCGGTTTTATTGCCGCTTCCCGTGCTTTTTTCCTTATTTTCTTTATTCAATCCGCCGCAGGCGGATTTTTGATGGCGTATCTGTCCGTACCTCCGTCGTAAACACTCTGGCAGGCCAACTCCAACCACTCGCGACCGTCGTCGAAATAATCCGCCCGATTCGTCGGCCGCTTATACTACCAAACAGATACAATCACATTCGATATGGTTGTAAGGATAGATTCAACCCCTGTCATGAACAACTTCCATTCACAATCAATGTGCCATATCGTCTAACAAATTAAGTACCGTTCGTCGCGAGAGGCTGTTATCTCGATTGTCTACTTAGCCATTATCGACTTAGCTGTGTCGTTATATCCCGTGCTCCATAAGCCGTCTTTAACGGAGCGCAGTGTATACTTGTATGTCTTGCCCGCGGTCACTGCCGTATCCGTGTACGATGTTGCCGTTGTTAACGAAACTATAGTCGTCCATTTGCCGCTGCCGGTCTTACGATATATTCTGTATCCGTCTGCTCCGGGGACAGCTTTCCACGAAAGGGTAACGGCGCCGTTCGCGCTACGTATATCCGTTATTGTCACCGGTTCGGGCACAGTTGCCTCTACCTTTATCGACTTCGCTGTGTCATTGTATCCCGTGCTCCATCCGCCGCCTTTAACGGAGCGAAGAGTATATGTA
Source organism: Clostridia bacterium (assembly GCA_017405765.1). Taxonomy (NCBI): domain Bacteria; kingdom Bacillati; phylum Bacillota; class Clostridia; species Clostridia bacterium. The sequence goes on along the minus strand of JAFQZS010000047.1, from coordinate 53,346 downwards.
TATGTCTTGCCCTCGGTCACGGTCGTATCCGTGTACGACGTTGCCGTTGTTAACGAAACTATAGTCGTCCACTTGCCGCTCCCGGTCTTACGGTATATTCTGTAGCCGTCTGCACCGGGGACCGCGTTCCATGCGAGAGAAACGGCGCCGTTCGCACAGCGTATATCCGTTATCGTCACAGGCTCGGGCGCGGCCGGCTCTACCTTTACCGACTTCGATGTGTCGTTGTATCCCGTGCTCCATATGCCGCCTTTAACGGAGCGCAGTGTATACGTGTACGTCTTACCCTCGGTCACTGTCGTATCCGTGTACGACGTTGCCGTTGTTGACGAAACTATAGTTGTCCACTTGCCGCTCCCGGTCTTACGGTATAATCTGTAGCCGTCTGCGCCGGGTACCGTGTTCCATGCGAGGCTAACGGCGCCGTTCGCACAGCGTATATCCGTTATTGTCACAGGCTCGGGCGCCGCTGCCTCTACCTTTATCGACTTCGCCGTATCGTTATATCCCGTGCTCCATGCGCCGTCTTTAACGGAGCGCAGTGTATACGTGTACGTTTTGCCCTCGGTCACTGTCGTATCCGTGTACGACGTTGCCGTTGTTGACGAAACTATAGTCGTCCACTTGCCGCTGCCGGTCTTACGGTATAATCTGTAACCGTCTGCGCCGGGCACAGTTTTCCACGAGAGAGAAACGGCTCCGTTCGTGCAGCGTATATCCGTTATCGTCACAGGGGCGGGCGCTCCGTCGTCTCCGGCGGCTTTTTCTTTTACGTTGATGCGAAACGTCACCTTATAATCTCCGTTTGTATAGGTCACGTTGTAAAAACCGGTCGCTTCCGTGCTGCCGCCTGTTGTGTTGTCCGGAGTAAGATTTATATCCTCAAATGTTCCATCGGCATACTGAACACGGACTACGGCTCCCGTATAATCAAGCGCCGCGCCTTTTATAAATTCTGTTTTATTCGGGCCGGAGATCAAAGTAACGCCGGTAACCGCGTGCGGTGGCTTTACGGTGATCGTATACGTCAGCGACTTGTCACGATACGTAACGGTCACGCTCTGTTCGCCTATAACGCTCATGTCATATCCGGATAGCATGGCGGCTGTGATCGGCACGGTTTCGGAAGTGTTGTCAATATAGTTTACCGTAAGTTCCCCGTCTGCCAAGATACTCTCTTCCACCGTATACGTAGTATGGGACGGCTTGGTTTTGAATGAGATGCTCTCAATCGTCTTTGCCGCATCCTGCCTGTTGGAACGAAGCTGCGGATAAGGATATTCTACGTTTTTATCAATTATCCATGTGTTTTCAAAATCGAAGCCCGAAAAAGTGCTCTCGCGCTTCATAAGCTCTAATGATATGCTCCCCGTATTAACGTAGCAGTTTGTTAACTGCGGATCGTCTGCGCATGTCAATGTGCCTGAGGTAGTATAAAAGCAATTTACAGAACCAGTTTTTTGGGTTTTAGAATAATAGCATAAGTCTGTATTGGCATAGCAGTTCTCTATTTGACCGTCTTGATATTTGCAGAAAAAAATGCTTTCTTTTATATTGCCTTTATCGTTATAATAATATGTCCATTCCTTGTTGACATCTTCACTGGCTATACAAAATGAATTTTTTATTGTCCCGGTATTTTTGCTGCAAATAGCACTGCATATAAAAACCGCATTGTAGACCTGGTTACCTTTCTTGCAAGGAGAGTAACACACCTCATCGTTTGGATGCCTACCATAGTAGTAGTAATCATAAGCAAAAAGCCATGAACAGTTGATAATACCGCAATTCACCATTAAACCGCTGTTATTCGAAACCATACCGCTTGAGTTAGCCAATGTGTAGGCATGAGCAACCTTACCCAAATAACTAAAATGCGAATCACAGACCTTACAGTTTAAAACGCTTCCTGTATTGTACTGTGCGAGCATGTTTATACACGAGGCTCTGTTTACAGTCACACCGTCAAGAACTCCCTCATTTGTTGTAAGCAAGGGTTCTTGTGACCCATAAAGAGTCAAATCCTTTATCTCGCCGCTGTTCGTCGTAAAGAGATTGGCGTTCAGATAGGAGATAGTATGTCCGTTTCCGTCGAAACAGCCTGAAAACGACTCTATCGTAGGCCAAATCCCGTCCGTTCCCATATAGCCGGAGTTTTTATCCTTTTCCATATCAATATCCGCCATCATGATATAGTCTTTATCCGGAGCGTATCGAATATCGTACAAATCCTCAATGCTCCAAATCTCTATGGCCTTTCCCGTGGCTCCGACATTTATGCTTGCTCCCGCAAGCATAGAAAAAACCATAGCCGCCGAAAGAACAAGATACATTATTCGTTTCATTTTACCGCCTCATTTCTTTTCGGATAGCGGCAAAGCTTATTTGCCGCGCATTCGCTGCATTTCGGATCCGCCGTGCATATCTCGCCATAGCCGGACGCGCAATATGACCAAAGAATATAATCCACCTTTGCGGGGCCTGTCCCTTCTTGGCCGATTTCATCCGCGATTGCGCGCACGGCGACGAATGCTTCCTTGGGAGTAGCATCTTCTCTTTCTGAGAAAGCGAGCCGTTTTCCTCCGAGCATTCTTCTGAGATGGCGATCCGGCTTCGGATAGTCGTAACCTACGTTTCTTAAATACTCCGACGCCAAGGCCTCGCCAAGCCCCGCCAGCTTGTTTTCTCCCGTCTCGGAAAGCGCTTTAACAAGAGATAATCCCGTCGGGTCACGGTCTAAAAAGGTTTTGTAAAATCCATCGATCCCACCGGGCTTTTTATTCCACTCGATAAGCTTTGGAATATTGACCTCGGCCAACGCCTCATACTGCACATCGGTAAGGTATTTCTTATCATTCAGCTTGCTTTCAACGATTTTTTGAAGCTCTTCTTTAGTTGAAGGCAGCTGTTTTGTGTCATATTGCAGAAATGCCTCGTCTACCGGGGGAATACGTCCTGTTTCAGGATCGATCATATCTTCAATCTCCGACCACTTACGGCATGAGCTCAGCATGGCGTATACCATAGCCCGTATGTGATCCTCAAGCGTAAACTGTGCTTCTTCGCCCGTCTCAATCCGCTTGTCGATCTGCTTTTTGATATAAGTATTCTGCCAGAACTTTTTGTCTTTTCCTTTCAGCCGCTTTTGCAAATCGCTTTCCATTTGCAGCACCGTGTTTGCGGCTGTATGAATGCTTATGCTCATAATTTCACTCCCTCCTTTTCCATAATTCGATTTTATAACGTATATCTCGTTTTGTCAACGTTTTACAAGTTTTTAAGAACGTTTGTCTTATCATATCTCTTACAATTAGCTTGATTAAATCTTTCGCGAAGGCAGGTGCGGCATTATGACTTTTTCAGAAAGACTTCGGGAACTTTTGGATGAACATGATATCACACAAAAAAAGCTCGCATCCGATCTAATGATGCCGCCCTCGACTTTGGGCGGATATATGCAGGGAACAAGCGAGCCCGATTTTGAGACGTTAAAGCTGCTTGCCCGATATTTCGGCGTTACGGCGGATTACCTTTTGGGGCTTCCGAACGCGCAAACAAAAAGCGAAAAAGAAAACGAGCTTTTAAGAATTTTCCGCTCGCTGTCTTCACAGCAGCAGGAGCTTTATTTGGAGCAAGGCAAAGCCTTTATTAAAATCAACGCAAGACAGACGCAAAACTCATCAAAGTCGATTTCCGGCAAGACAGGTAAGCTCGGATGATATAAAAAACTATCATAACAAAAAGCACGGAGCGGTTTTATTGCCGCTGCCGTGCTTTTGCTCATTAGCATTATACCCAAAAACAGAGGGGTTTACAACAGGCTATTGACTTTTTTTGCGTGTTTCCGCATTTTTGTCCATTAGAAGAGTCGGGATCATAAACGGGAGCAGCCGTCAAACTGCTCCCGTTTTGCTTTTATCTTTATTCGTCTGTGTCAGGTTCAAAATCCAAAACAAGCGTGGGCTTTGCAAAATGTTCATCCGTGATCGCTTGCAGCTTGCCGACGTGCTGTTGGCAAGCTCCCGAAGCTGCGCTTCAAGCGCGCGCCTTCGACGTAACGAAAAGCCCGCGGCGATCAACGCCGCAGGTGCGCACACCCTCGCACAGCTTTATAGTTTTGTTATACATAAAGCTTCCCTTCTTTAATTAACGCTTTTTCCCAGCTTATACGCCTCATCGGGATAGCGGCTCCTTTTCGTCTGCGCAGGCGTGCCGCAGCCACGTCCGAGCACCGTTCCCATATCCTTAAGATTTACATATCGCACAAGCGTTTTATAATGCGCCGTAAGCGCATCGAACGTCCAGTCGTCGTCGTTCCACGCAACGGAAATAAGCGCCGAACGGAGCCTTCGAGAGTTCAGGCTGCTGTTAAATGCACAGAATCGGTCTATCGTCGTTTTAAGCTGCGCACTCATGCCGTAATAATAAAGCGGCGTGGCAAATACGACCATATCGCACGACAGAAGCTTTGCCCTGATCGTCTCCATGCCGTCCTTTTGAACGCACGGCCCCTCATAGCCGCAGCGCACACATCCCGTGCACGGATGGACGTCCGCGCGGCATACGTCTATAAATTCAACGTCATGTCCCGCCTCGCGCGCGCCGCGCATAAATTCGGCGGCCAATATCGCCGTTGAACCGTTTTTATTGGGACTGCCCATAAGAAGAATGATTTTCATTTGCCTTTGCCCCCTATTTTGTCTTTCTAAGATTTCATCGGCCGCTTGCGGCCTGCCTGCCGTCTTTGTTTTATTCGCCGATCGAAAGCACAGCCGTAACGTCGCCCTCTCCCAAAAGTTCTCTCAACTCGCTTTTTTCTAAGCCTGTTATCTTTCCCAGCGGAGTAAGCGACCAGCTGTTCTTATCGTAATAGATCACGAACTGCTGTCCGCGATAGAGAATTATGTCTCCTGCGTCTGTATTCATCTGCTCATTGTTTTCAGGCAGCGCTTCCGGAAGCGGCGCGCCTTTTTCAAAGCCGCCGTAGTCGGTCATCGTAAGAGTTATGTCACCCTTCTTTAAAAGTTCCCGAAGCGCCTCGACAGTACTGTTTTCATACCATTCCACCTCGAGCGTGCGCCCCGCCGCAGTAAGCGTTATCTTTTCGGCCTGCGGCTGCGCCGCGTCCGAAAGGTCAAGATATCTTTCTAAAATATAAGCCGTCTGAGCGCGCGTTGCCGTTTCCTTTGGCGCATAAACATATTCTCCCTGTGTGGGCGCTGCGCCGTTCGCTCTTGCCCAGCCTGAAGCCACGGAAGCATATTCGTCTGCATCTTCTGCCTTTAAAGCCGCAGGCTCGCCCGCCATGCGCCAAAGCATGGTAACAAGCATCTGCTGCGTAGCAGGCGTGTCGGGCGCGAAAAGGCCGTCGCCTACGCCGTTTATAACTTTGTTTTGCCACGCCCAAAAAACTGCCCGCGCATACCATGCGTTGGGATCGGTATCCGTAAAGCCGTCCTCTGAGGAAGCTTCCGGCTCGCCCGCCATACGGTAAAGCACCGTTGCAAGCTGCGCGCGCGTAAAGTGGCCGTCGGGCGAAAACCTGCCTTCGCCGACGCCCGTCATAAGGCCGCGTTCGCAAACGGAGGCTGCCGCTTCGGCGTACCACGCGTCAGCGGGCACATCAATAAAGGCGCCCGCATCCCTCGCGTTTTCGCCTTCATCCGATACGTCAAAGGCGCAAGCGGGCAGAGTAAGACCGAAAATCAGTATAAGGACAAGCGCCGTCATGCGTTTTATCATATCAAAATCTCCTTTCAGACTTTGATCATTTCAAATTGTCATTAAAGAACCGGTCAAGCTTATCGAACGGTATTATATCAACCTTATCGTACAGGTCCGTATGCACCGCGTTCGGGATGATCATAAGCTCCTTGTTTTCGGCATACTTTGAGTCTTTCACCATGGCCTCATACGCGTCGCGCGAGAAATAGCACGAGTGCGCCTTTTCGCCGTGAACCAATAAAACGGCGCTTCTTATCTCGTTTGAATACATGAGTATGGGCTGATTTATAAACGACATACAGCCCGTTTTGTTCCAGCCGTTGTTTGAGTTGAGCGAACGCTTATGATAGCCGCGCGGAGTCTTGTAATATGCGTGATAATCCTTTACGAAGAAGGGCGCGTCGTCCGGCAGCGGGTCTATAACGCCGCCCCCCTGCTCATGATCGCCGCTTTTATAGTCGGCTGTACGCTGAGCGTTCAGCGCGGCTTTCATGTTATAGCGCGCCTCCTCGCTGTCGGCGGAGTCGAAATAGCCCTTTGCGTTTACGCGCGTCATGTCGTACATCGTCATTGAGGCAGTCGCCTTTATGCGCGTGTCCAGCGCGGCGGCGTTTACAGCCAAGCCGCCCCAGCCGCATATGCCTATTATGCCGATTCTTTCGGGATCGGCCTTCTCATAAACGGACAAAAAGTCAACGGCCGCCTGAAAGTCCTCCGTATTTATATCGGGCGAGGCCATATATCTCGGCTGTCCGCCGCTCTCTCCCGTAAACGAAGGGTCGAACGCCATTGTTATAAATCCACGCTCGGCCATAGTCTGCGCATACAGGCCGCTGCACTGCTCCTTTACCGCGCCGAACGGACCGCAAACGGCGATAGCGGGCAGCTTCCCTGAAGCATTTTTCGGCTCGTACAGGTCGGCCGCAAGCGTTATGCCGTATCTGCTATGAAACGTCACCTTTTTATGATCGACTTTATCGCTCTTTTTGAAGGTCTTATCCCATTCTTTTGTCAGATCTAAAGCTTCTTTCATCATTTTTGTTGTTCCTCCTTTGATAAATCAAGTTATAAATATCATAAGCCGCACGATTCGGCCGCCGTCCCTTGTCCGCGTGATGGATATGCCAGTTATTACGGCAGCCCGGTTCAAAGGTCACATTGAAAAGCGGAAACTCCTTCGTCTTTTCACCTCTGTCAAATTCGTAAGGCGAACCTATGATATCTCCCAATATTGCTCCGTACATACGAGTCACTCCTTTCATATTGTGCGTGCGTTTTATCTTACAGTCACAATATGCCATCGCGCGCCGCCTCTTTTGGTCACATGACGGGCGACATTTGAAAATTCCGAAAGCGATGGCGCACTGAGTATTCTTCACTTGCTTTTTTATCACAATATATTAAACCGCTTTTAATCTTCGCTGATATTCATATGCTCATTTATCCACTCATCTGCTGTATACGAATCATATCCGTCCCAAAGATCATAAAATATTTGGACATTTGTATCTGCGCCGTGGTCGAGAAGCCATTTATACAAATCATCGTTTCTAAAAACAAACGCATTGAACACTGGCGGCTCTGCAACTGCTGTTACGCCTATTAGGTTCACATTTACACCATGCTCAATAATATAATCCAGAAAAGCTCTATCGTCATCTGCCATTTTGCTTTTTTCTGTAATAGCATCTAACAGTAAAGAAAACGCCGTCTCCCCGCTTGGGCTTATTTCATTCAGCGAATACCCGTCTGCAATCAATTCTTTGATTCTTTCCTTGTTTCCTTGCTTAGCGGCCTCAAACAATGGTGTGTTTTGCGGTAGATAATAATTGTATGCCCTTATCTGGTTTCCCAAAAGCAACATGCGCTCGTCAAAGCATTTATAGTATTCTTCACATTCTTCATATGAGAATGATACTCTTTTCCTCAACTCAATTGAAGGCATTTTCCCGTGAGGGGTGCCAAGTATTATCTCCCTCATCTCATCTCGCGTATATTTTACAACCCCTTCATATTTCCAAATCTTCCTTCTTTCTTTTTCGTAATGCTTTATATCCATATACTCATCGACAGTAAAACCATCGTCTATTATGTCCTTCATTATTTGTCGCTGAGCTTCAGTCAATTCTTGAATATCATACCTGAACTGTATGGGATATATGCCATCGGCAGACTGTGCGCCGAAAGATAGCGCTTCTATTTCGGGATATCTTTTTCGGGTTTCTTCAGCCGCTTTCTCCCAAAGCTTTTGTGCAAAATGAGCTTTTGACGAGCAAATATCAGATATTCTCACCAACTCAAAACCGTTTCTAAAACAGCCGACAGAATGAATATCGTAATCCTCGCGATAATTCCATGAACCGTAATTATAAAACCTTATGGGCAAAAGCGAATAATATGGCGATCTGTTTACTATTTCTTTAATTGTTTCGCAGTTTCCCATAATCCAACAAGCATCATGAAGGTTTAATCGCTCCATGTATTTAGACCAAAATGGTACATTATTCATCGTTTTTCCTTTCACTATGCGCGCGCCGGTGTTTTACGCTTGCTTTTTTATCAATTTTATCACATTCGCGCACCGCGGTGTCAATTTTAAAGAAAAATGCTTTCGGATTGCCGTAAAACGTCCCTTTCGCCTCGCGCTGTGGTATACTAAAGATAACAAACCGAATTTTTTGCCTGCTTAGGAATTAAATCTTTCTATCGGAAAGGACGCAATATGGAAAACGTAAGCGGAAATATATCATATGCATATTACTTCATTACGCTGCGCTGGAATTCAAAAAAAGATTTTATTGACTGCGCCGTGCGTTTGTTCCCCTCGGCAACAGTATACGACGAGTATGCGGAGTATAAGGAAAAGTCTTACTTTTCAGAGCTTCAGACGGCGCAAAGATTCCTTCACGGAGGCGGACAGACTTATGAGGTCGCGCGTATTCTTTTACCCGAGCTTGGCTGTACGATGCTCACCTTTATCCCCGACTCCGGCGTCTTCTGCGTATCTCACCACTTTTCGTTTGACAATAAATCGTCCGACGAGCTTATAGCGCTTCGTCAATCGGGTATGAAAAGGCCGCTTGCTTTTCCCAAATCTGCGCCCTGCTCGTTCGATGAATTGGCAAAACGGCTCTGCGCGCAGCTTGGAACACCATCCGACCCCGTATCAAAAAGCTATCTTTTGGAAATAACGGGATCGTCTTCACCGTATGATACCGTCGATGAATTAGAGAAAGCCGAAGCGCCGCTTCTTTACGGACTTATATCCGGCGACGAGGGATACGCCTTCGTACCCGAAAATACGGTGCGCGCGGGGCTTTCCCACACCTGGGGCAGCCGCAGATTTATGAAGCTATATGCATACGAGGGCTCGTTTGTTTTCGTGAACCTGATAGACTCGAAAGAGCGGCTTGACTATCTTGAGCGTCAGGAGGAATACGGCCGTAAAACATACGGCGGCGTCGACGATTATTTCTATATGGGAAGCTGCCCGCTCACGGTGAACCACGGGATACTCTTCTCCGTTGAATTCGTTATGTCGCTAAAAACTCTAATAAACGGCGTTTCCGCCTATAAAAACAAGTCGCGTGAGAACAGGTCTTTCTATAAACGCATAAGGGAAGCGGGAAATTACAGAAAGCGCGTGCTTACCGTCCTTAACAAGGCAGAACAGGTAGAGATAAGCGAAATAGGCTCTTTGGGGCGGGTGATCCAGGAAAGCCAGAATATTGCGCCGCTTGTTGAAAAGGTAAAATATATGCTCGAACTTCTTGAAGCCGATCTTAACCTTATGTATTCCGAAAGAAACAATATGCTCATCACATTTTTGACCGTGCTCGGACTTATAATAGCTTTTGTGGGGATAATAGTTCAGTTCTTTATTTAGACAGGCGCATACGTTATGCTTTTAAAATGTTCGCAAGGGGCAATGCCGGTAAAGCGCAACGAAAAAGCGCCGCAGCGAAATATAGATCGCTTTGGAGCTTTTTCTTTTTTATTTATGCTTTACCGCCTTTGTGTCGGCGTTCTTCTTATAAAGTATATAAAGTCCGTCCATCATGAGATCATCGTCTATCGAAATGTCTCTCATGCAGTGAGGAATGACGAACTGCGCGGGATCGCCCGTAGCCACGGCCGTAAGCTCGCGTCCGAGCTGTTTTTCTATTCGGTCGAGCACCCCGTCGAACATGACGGCGTTTCCTATGATAAGTCCCGATTTCATGCTGTCGATAGTGTTCTTTCCGATAAGGCTTTTCGGCGCGTCAAGGCTTATGTCCTGAAGCTGGGATGTGTTGGTGCGAAGCGCTTCCAATGATATCCTTATACCGGGTATGATAAGGCATCCGAGTATTGCGTTCTTTTTGTCAACTACCGTTATCGTCGTCGCCGTTCCCAGATCGATAACGCAAAGCGGAGTGGGATACTTTTCTATGGCGGCAACGCACGAAACGACTATATCGCTTCCGAGCTGGGCCGGATTGTCTATTTTTATATCAAGCCCCGTTTTCATGCCCGGCTCCACCATCATCGGCTTTATGCCGATAACGCGCTCTATCGCGCTTGCGAACACAAACGAAAGCGAAGGCACGACAGATGCGATTATCGCTCCGTCAAGCGCAGATACGTCGAGTCCGTACATATGGAATATATCTTTTACCTCTACTGCGTGCTGGTCGGCGGTCTTGCTCTTGTCTGTAGATATGCGCGAAGTAAACATTATTTTTCTTTTGCCGTCTTCCTCGGATATAGCGCCCATTACGATATTCGTATTACCTATATCAATAGCCAGAACCATTATAAGGTGCCTCCTTAAACATAGGATTTGATATATTCATAAAATTATCTTATCATATATTTCAGATCATATATTAAGTATATGAACGACTGATGATGATGTCAAGAAAAAAGGGGCTTGACACATATGTTTTATTGCAGTAGTATAGTAAAGTAATAAAGCAAGGAAGGAAATATTATATATGGGAAACAATAAGATAACGCCTGTCGGAATGTTCGACATGCTCCCTTATGAGGCGTCTTTGAAGCGTATGATCGAAGAACGCCTGAAAACAGCGTTTACAAAACGCGGATTTAATGAGATAATCACTCCCACGCTGGAGTTTTACGATGTATTTTCCGCATCAGAGCTTCCTCAGGAGTCTATGTATAATTTATTCGACGCGCAGGGACGCATACTCTCCCTTCGTCCCGACGTTACGGCGCCGATACTTCGCGTATGCGCGACAAAGCTCGATCCCCAGCTGATGCCCTACCGCCTCTGGTATTGTCAGCAGGTGTTCAGGCGCAACAAGGCGCTTAAAGCGCGCCGCGACGAAATAACGCAGTGCGGCGTTGAAATAGTGGGCGCGGGCGGCTTTCGCTCAGACGTTGAAGTGATAATCACCGCTATCGAGAGCTTTCTTGCACTGGGGCTTGACGGCTTTAAGATAGAGCTTGGACATATAGGCTACTTCAAGGCGCTTGCAGAGTGCGCTTTCGACTCGGAGGAGCTTTCCGACCGTGCGAGAACGCTTGTTGAGCGCAAGGATTTTGCGGCGCTGTCCGATCTCGTTGAGCGCTACGCCATAGGCGACAGACGCGCCATGGGCAGCCTTCCCACGCTGTTCGGCGGCAAGGAGGTGCTCGACGAAGCGTTAAATCTCGCGCCAAACAGCAGCGCAAAAGCCGTGATACTTCATCTGAAGGAAGTTTACGACCTTTTATGCTCGCTCGGATATGAAAAGTATCTTTCGATAGATCTGGGACTTGTACACTCGATAGAATACTACACGGGACTTGTGTTCAGAGGATACTTAAAGGGTCTCGGCGACGCCGCGCTTTCGGGCGGACGATACGACACGCTTTGTGAAGCGTTCGGCGCGGGCCTTCCCTCCACCGGATTTGCCATAGACGTTGACAGCATCGTCATCGCGCTCAAAAAGAACGCGCCCCAAAAAAGCGCCGAGCGCGTTTTGGTGCACTGCCACGCGCCCTCTGATTACAAGCGCGGCGAAGAAGAGCTTGCCGCTCTCTTCGAGGCGGGCGTATGTGCCGAGATGAGCCTTTTCGATTCTCTTTCCGAGGCTTTGGCAAAGGCAAAAAGCGGCGCGTTCTCCCGCGTTGTGTTCATCTCGGACGGAAAGTCGGAAAACTATGGATTCGGAGGCGAAAATAATGAGTAAACTGCGTATCGCCCTGACGAAAGGGCGCGTTGAAAAGGATATCGTAAAGCTTCTCTCCCGCGCGGGTCTCGATATGACGCCGCTTATCGAAAAGGGACGAAAGCTGATAATACAGGCTGGCGATTACGAATTCGTGCTTGCCAAGGCGCCCGACGTTATCACCTACGTTGAGCACGGCGTATGCGACGCCGGCATAGTAGGCAAAGACACGATAATGGAAAACGGCGGTGCATATTACGAGGTGCTCGACTTTAAAACGGGCGTATGCTCCTTCTGCGTGGCAGGTCTGCCCGGCACGCAGCTTTATTCGGACTACCGTCAAATAAAGATCGCATCGAAATATCCCAACGTGGCAAAGCGTTATTTTAACGAACGCAATCTCGACGTAGACATCATAAAAATAGAGGGCTCTGTAGAGCTTGCTCCCCTTTTGGAGCTTTCCGACGCGATAGTGGATATAGTTGAGACAGGCTCGACACTAAAAGAAAACGGGCTCGTCGTGCTTGAAAAAATGTACGACATTTCCGCGCGCCTTATCGTAAATACCGTGAGCATGAAGCTTAAAAAGGACGAAGTATCCGAGCTTACCGCTCTCGTAAAAACAGCGCTTTAAAAGGAGACCTCCTATGATAAGGATAATCGACAGTTCAAACGAAGGCGAGATAATAAAGCTCGTGCGCGGCAGAAACGCCCAGGCCGACGAGCGGATAACCGCTTCTGTGGCAAAGATAATAGAAGACGTTAAAACCGGCGGCGACGAGGCCGTAAGACGTTATACGATGCAGTTCGACGGCGTTTCGATAGGCGAATTTGCCGCGGACGAAAAAGAGATAGAGGCGGCGTATGCTTCGGCCGATCCCGCGCTCGTGCGCTCAATGGAAAAGTCGGCCGAAAATATTTACGATTTTCATAAAAGGCAGCTTCGCTCCTCGTGGGAGACCGAAAAGAACGGCGCGCGTATGGGGCAGCGGATTATCCCGCTTAAAAGAGCGGCGCTTTACGTCCCCGGCGGACGCGCGGCCTACCCCTCGTCGGTGCTTATGAACGCCGTGCCCGCGCTCGTTGCCGGCGTGAGTGAGGTGTTCATAATAACGCCGCCCGGCAAAGACGGCAGACTTAACAAAAATATCCTTGCCGCCGCGCGCATAGCGGGCGTAAAAAAGATATACAAGGCAGGCGGCGCGCAGGGCGTAGCCGCCGCCGCATACGGCACCGAGTCGATAGAGCGCGCCGACAAGATAGTAGGCCCCGGCAATATATTCGTTGCAACGGCGAAGCGTCTTTTATACGGCGTAGTCGATATAGACATGATAGCCGGACCGTCGGAGGTCATGGTAATAGCCGACGACAACGCCGATCCCGCGTATGCCGCGGCAGACCTTTTGTCGCAGGCGGAGCACGACGTTATGGCTTCGGCAATACTCTTATGCCTCTCCGAGGATTTCGCGAATAAGGTCAAGCGCGAGCTTTCGATACAGACGGCGCGCCTTGGCCGCAGAGAAACGATAGAGCGTTCGCTTTCGGATTATTCGCGCATAGTCGTATGCAAAAGCATAGACGACTGCATAGAGCTTGCAAACGAAATAGCGCCGGAGCATCTTGAGATAATGCTTTCAGACGCCGGAAAATATCTTGACAGGATAAGAAACGCGGGCGCCGTGTTTTTGGGCCCGATGACGCCCGAGCCGATAGGCGACTATATCGCGGGGCCGAGCCACGTGCTTCCCACGGGCGGCAGCGCGCGCTTTTTCTCGGGCCTTAACGTGGACAGCTTTGTGAAAAAAATAAACTTCATAGAGTTTTCAGGCGAAGCCTTGAGCGCCGCCGCGCGCGATACCGTCACGTTCGCTATGGCGGAGGGCTTTGACGCGCACGCAGGCTCCATAACAGTAAGAATGAAGGAGGACAAAAGCCTTTGAACAAATACATATCGCCGCGCATGGCGGCAATGAAGGAATATGTGCCGAATACGGACGTATATAAGATCCGCCTTGACGCGAATGAAAGCCCTTTTCTGCCCGACGCGGAAACGAGAAAGAAGATAGCCGAGGCCGTCTCTTCGGTAAGCTTTAACCGCTATCCCGACCCGCTTGCGGCGGAGGCGGTAAAAAAGTACGCCGCCTATATAGACGTTTCGCCTGATCTTATCACGCCGGGAAACGGCTCCGACGAGCTTATAAACGTTATAATACAGGGCTTTTTCTCCGCCGGCGACAAGCTTTACATAACTCCGCCCGATTTTTCGATGTACGAGTTCTACGCACAGCTTAAAGAGCTTTCTGTCGTATCGTTCGACCGGCCGGACGGCATGTATAAGATACCGTGCGACGAGCTCATAGCCGACGTGAACGTAAAGAAGCCGCGCGCCGTTATGTTTTCAAATCCATGCAATCCGCTGGGACAGGCGTACAGCCGCGACGAGATAATAAAGCTCACAAAAAGCGTTCAGGCGCTTTGCATCATAGACGAGGCGTATATGGATTTTTACGGCGATACTGTCGTGCGCGACGTAGAGAGCTTTGACAATCTCATCGTGCTTCGCACGGCGTCAAAGGCGGCGGGCTTTGCGGCTGCGCGTCTCGGCTTTGCCGTGACTAACAAGGAGCTTACCTCCGTTATACGCAAGGTAAAATCGCCGTTCAACGTAAATTCGCTCACTCAGGCGGCGGCCTGCGTTATGCTTTCGGACGCAAAAAAGCTTAGATCCGTAACGGAGACCATAGTAAACGAAAGAAAATATCTTGAGTCGAAGCTTAAAGACGTATGCCCCAACGGCGGCTTTGAGCTTATACCTACCGTTTCAAATTTCGCGCTCATGCGCGGAAAAAACGCCGTAAAGGTATTCGAGGCGTTAAAAAAAGAGGGTATTGCCATAAGATGCCTTGCGGGCGAATACCTTCGCGTAACGGCAGGCTCGCGCGATGAAAACGATGAGTTTTTAGCGGCTTTTAAAAAAGTTTTAAAGGAGATTTGACGTGAAAACGGAAAGAAAAACGAAAGAAACGAATATTTCATTGGAGCTGGAGCTTTACGGAAGCGGCAAAAGCGACATAAAAACGGGCGTCGGCTTTTTTGACCATATGCTCACGGCCATGTGCGTTCACGGCGGCTTCGATATGACGCTTTCCTGCGAGGGCGACCTTCATGTTGACTGCCACCACACCGTTGAGGACTGCGGCATCGTTTTGGGGCGCGCATTTTTTGAGGCCTTAGGCGACAAGTCGGGCATCTCGCGCTTCGGCACGGCGTATGTTCCCATGGACGAAGCGCTCGCCTTCGTTTCGCTCGACATATCAAACCGCCCGTTTTTAGTGTTCGACGCGGACTTTAAGGCTCCCATGTGCGGCGATTACGATACTCAGATGACCGTTGAGTTCTTCCGTGCCTTTGCCGTAAACGCCGGAGTAACGCTCCATGCGAAGCTTTTGTACGGCGAGAACGCGCATCACGCGACGGAAGCGCTTTACAAGGCGCTTGCCCGCGCGCTTAAAGAGGCCGTTTCAAAAAGCGGCGGCGGCGCGCTTTCAAGCAAGGGCGTTTTATAGAACGGAGGCTTTTATATGATAATACTTCCCGCTATCGACCTTATCAACAAAACGCCGGTGCGCCTTTATAAAGGGCGCTATGACACGGCTCATACTGTAGCCGACAGCGCGGCGGATACGGCTAAAAAATTCTACGACGCCGGCGCGCGCCATCTTCACGTCGTCGATCTCGACGGCGCAAAGGCAGGAAAGCCTAAGAATTTAGACGTGCTTTCGGAAATAAAGGCGGCCGCGCCGCTTGAAATAGAATTCGGCGGCGGCGTAAGAGACATGGCAACCATAGAGGCGGTGCTTTCGGCAGGCGCAAGCCATGTGATATTGGGCAGCGTCGCGCTTAAAAATAAACCGCTCGTCGTTGAAGCGGTAAAGGCTTTCGGCGACAAGATAACCGTAGGTATCGACGCAAAAGAAGGATACGTAAGCACCGAAGGCTGGCTTTCCGACAGCAAGGTAAGCTATATCGAGCTTGCGCGCGCTATGGAGGATATCGGCGTAAAGACGATAGTCTTTACGGATATCGGGCGCGACGGCACGCTTGCGCGCCCCAACTTCTCTCAGCTTTGGGCGCTTTCCGACGCGGTGTCGTGCAATATCATAGCAAGCGGCGGCGTAAGGGATATCGAGGATATAAACACAGTCTCGCGCATGGGGCTTTACGGCGTTATCGCCGGAAAGTCACTCTATTCGGGAATGCTCGATCTTTCCCTGGCGATAAGCGTAAAGAAAAACGGCCCTCCGCCATTCCCTTATGATATAGAGCCGTTTTTTGAAAAAAACGACTTGATACCCGCCGTAGTTGAGGATAAAATAACTAATAAGACGCTGATGCTCGCATACATGGACCGCGAATCATTAAAGCGCACGCTGCTTACGGGGCAGACATGGTTTTGGTCGCGTTCGCGCGGCGAGCTTTGGAACAAAGGCGCAACGAGCGGCCACATACAGAACGTATCGGAAATATTCTACGACTGCGACTGCGACACGCTGCTTATCACGGTAGAGCAGATAGGCGCGGCGTGCCACACGGGAAACCGCTCCTGCTTTTATCGAACTCTTAAAAAATTCTAACGGAGGAAACAACATGAACGACAGTATTTTAGCCGAGATGTACGACGTTGTCATCTCGA
Organism: Clostridia bacterium; assembly: GCA_017405765.1. Taxonomy (NCBI): domain Bacteria; kingdom Bacillati; phylum Bacillota; class Clostridia; species Clostridia bacterium. The sequence continues at coordinate 36,771 of JAFQZS010000047.1, read as the reverse complement.
GAAGAGAGAGCAAAGAGGAAGGCTCGTACACGGCCTATCTGTTCAGAGAGGGCATAGACAAGATACTTAAAAAAGTCGGCGAGGAGTGCGCCGAAACGATAATCGCCGCAAAGAACGGCGAAAAAGAGCCTGTCATAAACGAGACGGCGGATCTTCTGTATCATCTTAACGTAATGCTTGCCGAGCTTGATATAGACGTGCGCGAGGTGGAAGATAACCTGCGCGAGCGCCGCAAAAAGTCGGGCAACTTAAAAAAGATGAAACAGGTAGATAAGAACACCTGATAAACTTTCGATCGGAGAAACGCCGTATGGAACTTCATGTAAAACGCTTTGACGAGCTTACCGTTTACGAGCTTTACGAGATACTGAAGCTCCGCTCGTCCGTATTCGTGGTGGAGCAGCAGAGCCGCTATCTCGATATGGACGACAAGGATCAGGACGCGCTCCACGTATTTATGACACACGGCGGCGAGCTTGCCGCCTGCCTTCGCATACTTTCAAAGGGGTTTTCACCCGGCGAGGTAAAAATAACCCGCGTTATCTCCGCAAAAAGGCACGCGGGAACGGGAAGCGCCATAGTGCGCGAGGGCATACGCATTGCGAAAAGCGAACTCGGCGCAAAAAGAATAAAAATAGCCGCCCAAACGTATACGAAGGAGTTCTACGAAAGGTTAGGCTTCGTTAAAGTATCCGATGAATACCTGATAGACGAAATACCGCATATAAATATGATCTTGGAATAGCGAACTGCCGAAGGGAGGTCCCTTCGGCAGCTCTTTTGCTTTTATGAAAGTACTGCGCCCTCGGCGCCTGCAAATCTTGCGGGCGCGTCCTTTATCGCCTTTACGATATCGTCCGTCCAGCTCTGCTCAAGCGATTCTATATCGCCGCTGTCGCAGAGAGCGGCAAGCTTTTCGTCTATCGGTATCCTTGCCGTCGTCTTTATGCCGAACCTTTCGGCAAGCTCTTCTATCTTGCTGTCGCCGAAGATAAAATGCTTCTCTTTGCAGTTGGGGCATACGTAATACGACATGTTCTCAACGAGTCCCAAAACGGGGATATCCATAGTCTCTGCCATTTTGAACGCCTTGCTCACTATCATTTCCACAAGCTGTTGAGGCGAAGCCACGATGATTATGCCGTCTATCGGAAGCGACTGGAACACCGTAAGCGGTACGTCGCCCGTTCCGGGGGGCATATCCACGAACATATAGTCCACGTCGCCCCATACTACGTCGGTCCAGAACTGCTTTACCGCGCCCGCGATTATCGGGCCGCGCCATACGACGGGATCGGTCTCGTCGGGTAAAAGAAGGTTTATCGACATCACCTTTATATCGCTTTTGCTTAAAACGGGATATATGCCCTCGCCGTCGGAATACGCCTTTTCTTTTATTCCGAGGATCTTCGGAACGGAAGGGCCCGTTATGTCCGCGTCAAGTACGGCCGTTTCAAAGCCGCTTTTTCTCATGGCCGACGCAAGGAGCGTTGTAACAAGCGATTTTCCCACGCCGCCCTTTCCGCTTACTACGCCGATTATCTTTCCCACATTGGTAGAAGACATGGGGCTTTCCAAAAAGCTCTGCTTCTCTTTTCTTTCTGCGCAGTCCGCGCCGCACTCGGCGCAGTTGTTGTTGCATTTATCACTCATTTTACAGTCGCCTCCAAATTATTCGTGACATCCGTGTTCGCCGCATTCGTGTCCTTCGCCGTGATGATGGCCGTGCCCTTTACTGTCGCTGCAGCTTGCGAACGGATCGTATAAAAGCGAGCCCTTCGCAAAATCGGAAGCGGCTCTTTCAACGCTTCCGCGAACGCCGCCGTAATACTTTATACCCGCATTTGTAAGCGCATCCTTCGCGCCGCCGCCTATGCCGCCGCAGATGAGCGTATCTACGTTATTTGAGGAAAGAAAGCCTGCAAGCGCGCCGTGGCCGCCGCCCGAAACGTCGATGATCTGTGACGAGACCACTTCGTTATTTTCAATGTCAAACAGCATAAACTGCTTCGTATGGCCGAAATGCTGAAATACCTGTCCGTTTTCGTACGTTACGGCTACCCTCATAATATTTTCTCCTTTTTGTTTGATTATTTTATCACTGACGTACTCGGTCACATGGCACTGCATACCGCAGCTTTTTTGCTCGACCCCGTCGCACAGACGGTAATTTCCGCCGCCTATAACAAGCTTTTTCCCGTTCACGATGCTGTCCGAAAGCTTGAATCTGGCGCTTTCGTATATCTCGGTAACGGTCGTGCGTGATATATCCATGCGCGCCGCGCACTGCTCATGCGTGTTCTTTTCGTAATCGACAAGACGTATGACCTCAAATTCATCGACCGACAGCGTAACGGCTCCGGCACACTCCCTGCCGCCGGGAAAAAATGAGTCGAACGTCGGCTCTTTGCATATTCTGCGGCATCTCTGCGGTCTTGCCATACAGTCGGCCTCCTTTCTCATTGTTTCCGTCATATGTCGATTATATCACGTAAGGCGTATAGTGTAAAGGCGTAAGCGGCTATTTTTAAGCAAAAAATATCTGCCGAAAAAAACTCTTTCGGCAGATAAACCTAAAGCCTGTTTATTTGTTACTTTCCCGTTACCTCGTCGGTAAGCCTTGAAAGCTCGGCTGCGCTTTTTCTTATATCGTCCGCGCCGAAGATGGCCGAAACTATGGCAACGCCGTCTATGCCGCTTCCCTTTAGCTTTAAGATATTGTCCTTCGATATGCCGCCTATCGCAACTATCGGCACAGTCGAGGCCTCGCATATTTTCTTTAGCATCTCATACGTCACGGGGTCTGCGTCGAGCTTTGTGCCCGTGGGGAATATCGCGCCCACGCCCAAATAATCCGCGCCGCTCTCTACTGCCGCCAAAAGCTCCTCTACGCTCGATGCGGAAACGCCGAGTATCGCGTTCGGGCCGAGCTTTCTTCTCGCCTCGCCGCTGTCAAGGTCCTCCTGCCCCACGTGCGCGCCGTCCGCGCCGCAGGCAAGCGCCACGTCAACGTCGTCGTTCACAACGAACGGCACGCCGTATTCGTCGGTCACGGCCTTTACTTCCTTTGAAAGGCGCACGTATTCGTCGAACGATATGTTCTTTTCTCTTATCTGGATGAACGTCGCGCCGCCCTCTATCGCTTCTCTCACCTGGTCTGCAAGCGTCTGCCCTTCCTTTAAGAATTTTCTGTCTGTTATAGCATAAAGATGCATCGACTTTCTTAATGCGTCCGGCGTTTTAGTAAATCTCATATTTTGCTCCACCTTTCAAATCGTTATATCCCATTTTATATATATTATCTATAAACCACATACGAAGCGACGCGTTCCCGGCGTTTTCCAAGACCATGCGCTCCCTTGCGCGCTGACCCGCAAGCCCCACCGCGCAAAACGCAGTCGCTAAAGCGTTTAGCAGATCGTCGGGGTTTGCGGCGGCATATGCGGCGGCAACAGCCGTAAGCATACATCCCGTACCCGTGATCTTCGCCATATCGCTGTGTCCGTTCTTAATAAGAACTACGCGCCTGCCGTCGGTCGCTATATCGGTCTTTCCCGAAATGCCTACGACCGCGCCGGTCGTGCGGGCCAGGTTTTTCGCCGTATCCACAAGAAGATCCACAGTGGAGCGCGACGTATCGGCGTTTCCCGCGTCAACGCCCTTCGTATGGGCTTTTATTCCGGCAAGCGTCATTATTTCGGAGACGTTGCCGCGTATTATCGATACAGGCGCGGCGGCAAGAATGCTTTTTGCGCTTTCTGTACGAAACGACGACGCTCCCGCGCCCACGGGATCGAGCACGACGGGTATGCCCTTCTTTTCGGCTGCGCGCGCCGATATTATCATACTTTTAACGGACTGTTCGCTCAACGTGCCGATATTGAGATAAAGCGCATCTGAAAGCGCCGTTATTTCGGCGGCTTCACGCGCGTCCTGCGCCATTATCGGAGAGCCTCCGCATGCAAGCAGTATGTTTGCAACGTCGTTTACCGTAACGTTGTTTGTGATGCAATGAACGAGGGGCGTTTTTTCTCTTACGTTTTTTATTATATTCTCAAACATTGCTCCGCCTCCGTTTTGTATGTTTTTTATATATTCTATAACGCCTCAAACGCTATTGTCAATATATAGGCAGAGCGCACGGCCGTATGACCGTGCGCCCTGCCGATAGGAACAACATAAAAAGGGGATCTTTATTACCGATTTAAGCGTATCTCTGCGGGCAGCTTGTTCCACTGCGGACACTTTGTTCTGTCCATATACCAGCGGCATATGGGCTTGCAGTTTAAGCACTTGTTAGACGGCTTCTTTTCTTTTGCCTTCTCTACCCAGTCGGGGTCTATAAGTATGCCGCGAAGCACGTCCACGGTGTCGCTGTATCCGTTTTCTATCATTTCGTGCGCGCTTTCCGAGCGCATCATCCACACGCCGCCTACCGGAACGGATACGGCTTTTTTTATCTGTGATGCGCCGTAGGGGATATTGTCAAATTTAAAGCCTTCGGGGGCCTTGGGGCCTTCGCCCGCCGTTACGGCAACGAAGCTGAGCGTTCCCCATGATACCTCTATATAATCCGCGCCCGCCGCCTCAAACATCTTTGCAAACTCTACTGCGTCCTCTATCGAAGGCGCATTGTACGGCATTCTTACGGCCACGATGAAGTCGGGGCCTACGCGCTTCTTTATCGCTTGTATCGTCTCAACGACTATCCTTGCGCGGTTCTCAAGACTTCCGCCGTATTCGTCGGTGCGCTTATTCTTTTCACTCGAAAGGAAGGTATCGAAAAGATATGTGTGCGCACACTGCACCTGCACTCCGTCAAAGCCTGCTTTTTCGCATCTTACGGCAGCGTCAACATAATCCTGCTCGTATTTCTTTATCTCTTCCTTCGTCATTTCTCTCGATATCGCCACCGTGTTGAAGATCTTCGATTCCACTCTTAAAACGGACGACGCCACATAATCATCCGTACCTGCTGCATTTACTCCCGCATGGTTTATGAGCATGAGCACCGGCACTCCTTTTTTATGGCATATTTCGGGGATCTTGGACAGGCCCTCTATATGTTCGTCGGAAGATACACCAAGCTGTGATTTGGGCGTCATTTTGCCGTTTTCGCTGACGTAAGCCGCTCCGGCGATTATCATGCCCACGCCTCTGTCGCTTACCCACTCGTAATGATCGAGATAAGCTCGGCTTACATGTCCGTTCGGCGCGTCTATATCGCACACGAGCATCGCCGGAAAGACTATCCTGTTTTTTAATTTCGTATTCTTTATCGTGATCTCGGAAAATAAACCTGACATTTTTCGCACCCCTTATTTTTATTTTTTAATAACCGCGGTATCTGTGCTTTTAAAATATCATATATTCTATTATAATTCAAGTACTTACAATTTAGAAAGCGTAGCGCGGACGGTGTCTGCCGTCCGCGCAGTATTTTACTTTCTTCTCTTATTATAGTCGTCGTTTATCTTCTTTTGCCAGCCGGAGCCTACGCTGCCGACGCGTCTTACGGCTCTTACGGTATCGCTCACCGCCTCGTAAACTACAGCCGTGCCCTCTCTGTCGGCGTGGTAATTTGCGGCGTGCCCCGCGTCGATGCCAAATCTCCCCGCCGTTTCTACGGCGTCTATATTCGCTCCGATGAATATGAACTCCCAGCCCTCTTTCTCCTTTCGGCGGCTTATCATGCGCTTTACTTCGTCGCTCGAATATATGTGGCTCGCGTTTTCCATGCCGTCCGTCGTTATAATGAACATCGTATGCTTTGGCACGTCCTCGGGGCGCGCGTATTTATGTATGTTCCCGATATGGCCTACAGCGCAGCCTATCGCGTCTATAAGCGCGGTCGAGCCGCAGGGCACGTAGTCCCCGCGCGTCATTTTCGGCACGTCGTCAAGGCCCATGCGGTCGTGTATCACCTTGCTTTCACTGTTAAAAAGCACCGTGGACACGAGGCATTTGCCCGTCTCTTTCTTCTGCTTCTCAATAAGCGAATTAAAGCCTCCTATCGTGTCGTCCTCAAGCCCCGCCATGGAACCGCTGCGGTCAAGAATGAACACAAGCTCCGTTACGTCGTTTTTCATCGTCGTTTCCTCCCTTAATAAAATAATGTGACCGTGTCTTTATCTTACGGTCACATTATATCCCGGGAAACTTTTCCTTGGGTCGCTTCGTATGCGACATTTTTACGCGCCCAAAAGCGCCTGATCGAACTCGAACAGCGCTTCGTTTATCTCAAATATATTATAATTTCCTCTGCTTATGAAATACTCTATGATCACGTCGAACTTGCTGCTGTGCGAGAGCGCAAAGCCCGCCTTCATAAGAAGCTCGCGCGTTTCGTCAAGCGAAAGCTCGAGCGCGACGGCGAACGCGACGGCCGTAGTTTTCTTCGGCTTGTAGTTTACGTTGTTTCTTATCTTGGAAAAGAGCTTCCTGTCGATATTGGCCTTTTTGTAGCATTCGGCGTCCGTCATGCCCTTTTGGGTTATCAGTCTTAAAAGCATCTGCGAAAAGCTCTCGTCCAGCGCCGAAAGCGCGTCCTTTAAGCTTTTGTCCTCCTTAGGCGCCGCCGCCGAACCTGCAAAAACGGAAAAGCGCTCCCTCTCAGAGTGGAGAGGCCTTTGATGGTATACCTCGTCGACGCTTCGCTCGTCGATATATTCCTCTATATCGTATTTAAGGCTCTTTCCTATGGCAAAGCTTTCTTTATCGTAGAAAACGATATAAACCGTCATATCGTTTTCCGAAAGGAAAGCGCGTATGGCGTTTTCCGCCGTCTTCAGCGCCTTTTCTTTCGGATAACCGAAGCTGCCGCTCGATATAAGAGGAAAGGCTATGCTTTCGCAGCCGTGGGAAAGGGCAAGTAAAAGAGACTGACTGTAGCATGATACGAGCGCGTCCTCCTCGCCCGCGTTTCCCCCGCGCCAGCGCGGCCCCGCCGTATGTATTATATACTTACACGGCAGATCGTATGCGCCCGTTATCTTCGCCATGCCCGTGGCGCAGCCGCCCAAAGCCGCGCATTCCTCAAAAAGCCCCGGTCCGGCCGCCTTATGTATGGCCGCGTCGGCGCCGCCTCCGGGATCCATATCGTTGTCAACGGCGTTAACTATGGCGTCGCATTTCATTTTCGTGACGTCGCTTCTTACAAATAAAAGGGGCATTTTTTCACCGTCCTTAAGTATCTTACAATAATAAAACAATACGCGGCAAGCCCAAAGCCGCCGCGTGTTTTTCTATATTTCCCGCCGTCCCTCCAGCGCGCGCATGAGCGTCACGTCGTCGGCGTATTCAAGGTCGCCGCCGACGGGTATGCCGTAGGCGATGCGCGTCACCTTGACGCCGAGCTGCTTTATAAGGCGCGAAAGATACATGGCCGTGGCGTCTCCCTCCACCGTGGGATTCGTCGCCATTATCACCTCGGATATATCGTCCTCGCCTAAGCGCATTAAAAGCTCTCGCGCGCGTATATCGGCGGGTCCCACGTTGTCAATGGGCGAGATCACGCCGTGCAGCACATGATAGCTGCCGCGGTAGCGGTGCGTGCGCTCTATCGCGGCCACGTCCTTCGGCTGCTCGACTACGCATATCGTCTTTTTGTCGCGCGTCTCGTCGGCGCAGAGCTTGCAGACCTCCGTTTGCGAAATGTTTTGGCAAACGCGGCAGTAGGTCACGTTTTTTCTTGCGTCGATTATAGCCCTGGCAAAGGCTTCGGCCTCGCTTTCCTCCATGCGAAGCACATAGAAAGCAAGCCTCTGCGCGTTCTTATGGCCTATGCCGGGCAGACGCTCGAACTGTTCTATAAGTCTTGCAACGGGCGCTATATAATAGCTCATAGCTTAAAACAGGCCGCCCATACCGCCCGTTATCTTGCCGAGGGCCTCTTCTCTTTCAGACGTCGCCTTTCTTATAGCTTCGTTCACGGCGGCAGTTATAAGATCAGACAGCATGTCGATATCTTCGGGGTCTACCACGTCGGGCTTTATGTCGAGAGCAAGTATCTCAAGCTTGCCGCTTATCTTCACGTTCACGGCCCCGCCGCCTGAGGATACCTCAAATTCCTTCGTTTCAAACTCGTCCTGTATTTTCTGCATCTCAGCCTGCATTTTCTGTGCCTGCTTTATCATATTGTTCATGTTGGGCATACCGCCTCTGGGCATTGCTCCTCTGGGCATTTTTGCCATATCGTTCTCTCCTTTAAATGTTAGTTTTTATAGATCGTCAAAAGTTATATTGTTGTCTTCGTCATATTCCGCTATGGAATCGAGCGGATCGGGCTCGGCAGCAGCGCGTTTTTGCATCTTCGGCGCATCGCTTTTTTTACCTGCTGCAAGCTCTACCTTCATCTTTTTGCCGAGCTGTTTTGATATAGCTTCTTCTATGGTTTTTTTATTCTTTTCCAAAAGCTCTTTATCAAAAATGTTTGCGCAGATTATCTCGATATGCGTTTTATATGCATATGCTGCCGTATTTTTCATAAGGCTTCCCGTCATCGGATCGTCTTTCATTATCTCGGCTATCGTCCTTGCGTATTTGCCGAACGGGAGGCCTTCCTCATATTCAGGCGCAGGCGAAGCGGCGGCTTCCTCCTTTATGGGCGTCATCGCCTCATCTTTGTTTTCCTCGGGCTTTGCGGGCTCAAAGGGCGCCGTTTCATCTTCTTTTTCATCAGCCGCACATATATTTATTTGCGGCGCTTCATATTCTTCGGGCTTTGCCATTTTGGGGGAAACACTTGCAGGCTTTAAGTCGCCTGCCGGCCGCATGACGAGATCTTGTGACGACACCATATCTTCAAGCCTCGCTACGCGCTCCGAAAGCGCCGCCTCGTCATTAGAAAGCCTTTCCTCGCAAAGGCGTATCAAACACATTTCAAATACTATACGGTGAGATGTGGTACGCGGCAGTCGGTCAAGCGTTGACGACAGCTCCTTAGACCACCAAAGCGCCTCGGTAAGCGATACCTTGCGCGAAAATTCGATTATTTCCTTCGCACCGCTTTCGCTGTTTTGTATAAGCGCGGCTCCCGCCTTTCCCGACTTTGCCACAAGTACGCAGCGGCACATCCAGATAAGCCGCTCGCAAAGCACGCTTATATCCTTTCCGCCGGCGTAAACCTGCTCCATCGTCAAAAGGGCGCGCGTAAGATCTTTATTATGAAAACAGTCCAAAAAGGTCAAAAGCATCTCATCGTTCGCCATGCCCAATATGGACAGCACATGCTCGCGCGTTAAGCGTTCGTCTGCCGATATGCAGCGCTCAAGCACCGAAAGCGCATCGCGCACAGATCCGCGTCCCATACGCGCAACTTCCATGGCTGCGTCTTCATCAAACGATATCTCCTGACTCTTAAGTATCTTTGAGATGACTTCGGCAATAAGTTCCGTATCCACACGTCTGAAATCGAAGCGCTGGCATCGTGACAGAATAGTTGCCGCAAGCTTATGTACTTCGGTAGTGGCCAGTATAAAGACCGTATCCGCAGGCGGCTCCTCAAGCGTCTTTAAAAGCGCGTTGAAGGCATTCGCCGACAGGGCGTGCACCTCGTCGATTATGTAAACCTTATACCTTGTCATAAGCGGCGCGCTGCGCACGTCTTCAATGATATCGCGCATGTTGTCAACGCCGGAATTAGACGCCGCGTCCATTTCGATAACGTCTAAGATGCTCTCGTTTTCTACGCCTTTGCATATTTCACATTCTCCGCACGGTTCGCCGTCATGCGGGGAAAGACAATTTATTGCCTTTGCAAATATTTTGGCGCACGTTGTCTTGCCCGTTCCGCGCGTACCCGTAAAAAGGTATGCATGGGCGATACGGCCAAGCTTTATCTCATTTTTAAGCGTGGTAGTTATATGGTCCTGACCTACCACGTCCGAAAAGACCTTTGGACGGTATTTCCGGTAAAGCGCCTGATACATATTTGCACCCTTCTTTTTTTAAAATTCAAAAGCTGCGGCTCCAAGTAAGGCTGCGCACCCGATCTCGAAACGACACCGCCATGCGTTTATTTTGCAGTTAGCTCGGAACAGGCGCCCTTGCGGCACACAAAAATCACTGCTTATTGCTGCTCGGTTCCCCGCCTGACAAGGTTCACAGGTTTTTATTGCACAAGACCAATTCGTCATAACCACTTACAAAAGACTGACCACACCGACGCGCCCCTAAAACGGGGATTCACCCCTGCTATAGCGGATTGCAGGCGACAGGGCGCCGCTGCCTCCCCGGCTAGCACAGCCTTACTTAAAGCCACAGCTTTTAATATTATAACTTATACGCTCATAGTTTGCAATCCCCAATCTTAACTAAATTACAAACCCTTTGTGTATGCATAAAAATCCCTGAGCTGCTTTGAGCGGCTCGGATGTCTCAGCTTTCTTAAAGCCTTGGCCTCTATCTGACGCACACGCTCACGCGTTACATTGAAGTGCATGCCCGTTTCTTCGAGCGTTCGTATTCGTCCGTCGGGCAAAAGCCCGAAGCGCATACGTATCACCTCCGCTTCTCTGGGAGTAAGCTTTGTAAGCACTTCGGCGATCTGAGCCTTCAGCATTTCAAGCGATGCAAGCTGTTCGGGGTCCGGCGAGTCGGAATCCTTGATAAAGTCTCCCAAAGTTCCGTCGTCCTCCTCGCCGATAGGCATATCAAGCGACACAGGCTCTTGAGCGAGCTTCATTATATCGTTTACTCTTTCGGGACTCATTGAAAGCTCGCGCGCTATCTCTTCGGGCGTGGGCTCATGCCCCAATTCCTGGGTAAGCCTGCGCGAAACGCGGTTTATCTTGTTTATAGTCTCCACCATATGTACGGGGATGCGTATCGTGCGCGCCTGATCAGCTATTGCGCGCGATACCGACTGGCGTATCCACCACGTTGCATATGTGGAAAACTTATAGCCGCGCGTATAATCAAACTTTTCTACCGCCTTCATAAGGCCTATGTTGCCCTCCTGTATCAGGTCTAAAAAAGGTATGCCGCGGCCGACATATCTTTTTGCTATGCTCACAACAAGGCGGAGATTGGCTTCTATGAGCTTGTTCCTTGCATCCATATCTCCGTTTGTCATCATCTCCGCATATAAAAGCTCTTGTGGAGCTGACAAAAGCGATATGCTGCCTATTTCCCTTAAATACATTCTTACAGGATCGTATACCGCACGGTCGGTGTGGGCTGTGTGTGCGTCCGAAACGGAAGGCTCCTCGTCAGTTTCGGCATTTTGGAATTCCTCCTGTGTAAACTCCATATCTCCTTCAAGGTCTTCCGTTATTTTTATTCCAACGTCTTCCATGGCGTCATACAGTTTTTCAACTGCGTCAACGTCCATATCGGCTTCGTCAAGTATATCAAGCATATCCTTTTGCGATATGCTACCCTTTTCTTTAACTATCGCAATTATTCTGTTTAGGATTATGTTCTTATCGTCAGCCATGCTTTCCTCCAAAATAATATTCTAGTCCAAAAAGTCTTTGAGCCGTTTGGAGCGGCTGGGATGACGCAGTTTTCTTAAAGCTTTCGCTTCTATCTGACGTATACGCTCTCTTGTAACGTTAAACTCCTTGCCGACTTCCTCAAGAGTTCTGGCGCGCCCGTCGATCAAGCCGAAGCGGCGCTGCAGCACTGTAGCTTCTCTTTCGGTAAGAGTTTTTAACACTTCTGCAAGCTGCTCCTTTAAGAGCGTTTCGGCGGCGGCAACGGCAGGCTCCGGAGAGTCGTTGTCCTGAATAAAATCGCCGAGATGACTGTCCTCTTCTTCGCCTATCGGCGTTTCAAGCGATACGGGCTCCTGTGCTATCTTCATGATCTCGCGCACCTTTTCAACGGGCATATTTATCTCTTTTGCTATATCCTCCGGCTGCGGATCATGTCCCAATTCCTGAAGCAGCTGACGCGAAACTCTTATTATTTTATTTATGGTCTCCACCATGTGAACGGGTATGCGTATCGTGCGCGCCTGGTCGGCTATCGCGCGCGTTATGGCCTGACGTATCCACCACGTCGCATAAGTGGAAAATTTATATCCGCGTGTATAGTCAAATTTTTCCACTGCCTTGATAAGGCCCATGTTGCCCTCCTGTATAAGATCGAGAAAGAGCATACCGCGCCCCACGTAGCGCTTTGCTATACTTACCACAAGTCTTAAGTTTGCCTCGGCAAGCTTCTTTTTGGCCTCTTCATCGCCCTCGGCCATTCGCTTTGCCAGCTCTATCTCCTCATCGCCCGACAGAAGATTTACCTTTCCTATTTCCTTTAAATACATTCTCACGGGATCGTCTATTGCGAACGACTCGCCGGACGAAGGCTGCGATTCGCCCTGTTCCTCAGGTAAGGACAGATCCTCGGGTGAAAAATCCTCCTCATCCGGAGCTATCTCTATGCCAAGGCTTTCAAGCGTTTCATAGAGCTTTTCCATCACCTCTACGTCGATATCCACATCCTCCAGCATATCCAATATCTCTTTATTGGACATGCTTCCGCGCTTTTTGGCGGTCTCTACAAGTTCCTTTAATATATTGGTCTTTTCTTCTGCCATATTTATCTCCGTCCTTCTTTTTAAGAATTGCCTGCTTTTTTCTTCTTAAGAAGCTCTACCCATTTTTTCGTAACGTCCTCTTTTAGAACGCTCTCCTCTTTAAGGCGCTCCTCCTCCAGATGAGCCGTAATATCCAAAAGAGCGCCTTTCCTGTCGGTAAAGCTGTGCTGCATCATCGAAGCAAGATATCCCACCTCATCTGCCGAAAGGTATAAATGGGCTTCGGATATATCCGGAAGACGGCCTTCGTCGTATGCGTCGATGATATATTTAAGTATTTTTGCATCTTTTTCGTCTTTCATATCCTCAGGCGAGATCCTTTGGCTTATTTCGTCCCAAAGCGCGGGCTCGTCGAATAATATGGAAAGTAGAAGCTGCTCTGACGTCGGCGGAGCGTTCTTCTTTGCCGCAGGCGATATAAGCTCGCGTTTTCGCTTTGTTTCGGCCTGCCGCCTGTTATTTCTTACAATGCGCTTTATCTCGCCCTCCAGCGCCTCGCGCGATACGTCGTATTCCGCCGCGATCTTTGAAATATATACGTCGCGTTCGAGCGAGCTTTTCACGTCGGCAAGTATGGCCGCCGCGCCGCGAAGAAAAGAGACCTTCCCTCGCGGGTCGCTTACGTCGTTTTTTTGCGAAAGCTCATAAAGCGAGTAATCTATGTATCCCTTCGACGAGTCGAAAAGCTTTGAAAACGCGCCCGCTCCGTATGCGCGGATGAATTCGTCCGGGTCCTTTTTGTCTCCCAGATCGAGCACCTTTACTTCGACGTTCAGATCGGAAAAAAGATTCAATGCTTTTGCCGAGGCCGCCCTTCCCGCGTTGTCGGAATCGTATGCTATCGCTATCTTTTTAAAAAATCTGGCGGCAAGACGCGCCTGCTGCGCCGTAAGCGAGGTGCCCAAAGACGCCGCGGCATATTTAAAGCCCGCGCCGTAAAGCGATATAACATCCATATATCCTTCAGCCAGAATGAGCGTGTCGCTTTTTTGAGCTTTTGCAAAATTGAGTGAAAACAGGTTTTCGCTCTTTTTGAATATCGGGCTTTCGGGAGAATTCAAGTACTTCGCTCCTTCGTTTGACACGGTACGTCCTCCGAAGCCTATAACATTGCCCGATATGTCGATTATAGGAAACATCACGCGGTTTCTGAATCTGTCGTAAAGCCCTCCTGACTTGTTTTTTACCGAAAGGCCCAGCTCGACAAGCTGCGAGGGCGAATACCCCTTCGCCAAAAGATGCGAAGTTACGCCGTCCCACGTATTAAGAGAAAATCCGAGGCCGTATGTTTTTATCAGCCTGTCCGAAAGCCCGCGTTTCCTAAGATACAAGATACCGTCGTTTTCGTTGTCCGCAGTAAGCACGGCGTTATAGTAGCGCGCGGCGTCGCGGTTTATTTCATAGAGAGAGCGCCTCTGTTTTAAAAGCTGCTCGCCCTCTTTACTCATTTTTATCTCGATATTTGCCTTCTGTGCAAGAAATTTCACGGCCTCTACAAATTCAAGGCCCTCTATTTTCATTATAAATGTTATTACGTCGCCGCTTTCGCCGCAGCCGAAGCATTTATATATGCCTTTGGCGGGAGTTACGGTAAACGACGGCGTCTTTTCCGAATGGAACGGGCAAAGTCCCTTAAGATATCCGCTCCCGCTTTTTGTAAGCGGCACATACTGCGACACTATATCTGCAATATCGCATGCCGCGCGTATGTCGGCCAGCGTTTCCCGCCCTATTATATCCACGTCGTCCACCTCCTGCCTTTGCAATTTATTTGCCGTTTGTGTCAGTCGTTCGCCTTCATGGTAAACGACCTCGGCAAAAACAGCGACTTATACATCTCAAGCGCGTATCTGTCCGTCATGCCGGCGATATAATCGCGCACCGAAGCCCTCACGCCGTCGCGCTCTGCGACAAAGGCGTAATCGTTCGGCAGCTTTTCGGGGTGCGCCGTAAAATACTCAAAAAGCTGCATGATGAGCGAATGGACCTTCGGCTCCTCGCCGCGCACCTTCGGATTGTTGTATACGCTCTCAAAAAGAAACTTTCTAAGCTCGTACATTGCTTTAAGCGAAGAAGGCTCCATCTTCACGTCGCCTTTGTTCCTGCTATAATCAACGACGCTTCGTATCATCGTATCGATGCGCTTTCGCCCCGTATCGCCGAATATATCCGTAAGCTCGGAAGGCAGCGCCTCCGACGACAGGATCCCCGCGCTTATCGCGTCGTCTATGTCATGGTTTATATAGGCGATCTTGTCGGCTAAATTGACTATCCGGCCTTCAAGCGTTTTTGCCCTTTTGCCCGTAGAATGATTGAGTATGCCGTCGCATACCTCGTCCGTAAGATTAAGTCCGCGCCCGTCCTTTTCCAAAAGCCGCACGACTCTCACGCTCTGGCAGGCGTGGTCAAAGCCGCCCTCGCTTTTGAAAAGCTCGGAAAGGGCGCGCTCGCCCGCGTGGCCGAACGGCGTATGACCGAGGTCGTGTCCCAGCGAAACGGCCTCCGTCAGGTCCTCGTTGAGCATAAGCGCGCGCGCAATTGAGCGCGCTATCTGCATGACCTCGAACGTATGCGTAAGCCTCGTTCTGTAATGGTCCGCCTGAGGCGAAATAAATACCTGGGTCTTATGCATAAGGCGGCGGAAAGCCTTTGAGTGGATTATCCTGTCGCGGTCGCGCTGAAACTCGCCTCTCATATCGTTGGGCGTGTCGGGCGCGCTTCTGTGAGCGTTTTTGCTCTTCGCCGCGTAAGGCGAAAGACAGTTCTCCTCGAATAACTCTATCCTGTCCTTTATCGTCATAAGACCGCCTCCTTAAATAGGCATAAATCTTTCTTTCAAAGCCTTCGGCGAAGCCGCTCCGTTCGTAAGCTCCGTAAGAGCGTGTGAAAGCTTGTCCTCTTCGCTTTTCTTTACGTAATACTTTATCGTCACCTTGTCGGCGTACTCTGTATCGGCAATAACCGCGCCCATGGCTTCCAAAGTCTTTTTCGTCTGCTCGTACTGAGCGTATTCTATTTTAAGCTCGAAGTCTCGGCACAAACACATGAGCGCGACGCCGCCGGCCTCAACGGCCTCCTTCGCGCCTCTTGCGTAGGCGCGCACAAGGCCCCCCGCGCCAAGCATTATACCGCCGAAATAGCGTGTTATAACGACGACAAGGTCATAAAGCTCTTCGCGGCGCAAAACCTCCAGCGCGGGCTGTCCCGCCGTGCCCTGCGGCTCTCCGTCGTCGGAGTAGCGCATTATACCGCCTTCGCGCAGTATGTACGCGTACACGTTATGCGTGGCGTCCCAGTATTTGGACTTCTTTTCGTTTATGAATTTAACGGCTTCCTCATTAGTCGAAACGGGCTTTACGTGACATAAAAAGCGCGAACGCTTTTCAATAAATTCGCCAGTTGCCTCGCTTTTTACCGTTTTATACTCCATCGTCCGCCACCTCGTGCTCTTTCACTTTCCCGTAAACCTGCGCATCGACTATCGCGCTTATAAGAACGCCGCTTTCGCGGTATTCCTCGCATATGACCTTCGACGTTTCATGAAGAAGGCTTACAAGGCCTCCTTTGTCGTAAGGTATAATAAGGCGCATCTGTTTTTTCCTGTTCTGAAGCTTCTTCTCGGTAAGAGAAAGAAGCTCGCCTATGCCTTCGCCCGTTTTTGCGGAAATATATACGGCATCCGACGAAAAATCAAGCCGTTCGCCGCTTGAAGCGTCGCATTTATTGTAAACTGTTATACAGTCGGTCGCCTCAGCGTCCATGCGCGCGATAAGCTCATGCACCGCTTTCATCTGGTCTTTATGATCCTCGTCAGATATATCCACTACGTGCCAAAAAAGGTCAGCCCACCTAAGTTCGTCGAACGTAGAGGCAAACGCCTCGAAAAGATGGCGCGGCAGATCGTTTATAAAACCTACCGTATCGGTTATTAGCGCTTCGCATGTGTCCGATATACTAAGCCTTCTCGTAGTGGTCGAAAGCGTTGCGAACAGCTTGTCCTCGGCAAGCACTCCGGCGTCGGTGAGATGATTAAGAAGCGTTGATTTGCCCGCGTTCGTATATCCTATTATGGCTATTTTGGGTATCGTGCTTTTCGTGCGCGCCTTCCTCTGCACGCTCCGCGTGCGCTGTATGTCGGAAAGCTCACGCTCAAGCATCTCGATGCGCGCGCGGATATGGCGGCGGTCTGTCTCAAGCTTCGTTTCGCCGGGGCCTCGCGTGCCGATGCCGCCGCCCAGCCTCGACAGATTGCGTCCCATGCCGAGAAGCCGCGGAAGCTGATATTTAAGCTGAGCGAGCTCCACGCCTATCTTTCCCTCTCGCGTGGAGGCGTGAAGCGCAAAAATATCGAGTATCAGCGTGCTTTTGTCTATGACCATTACGCCGAGCTCGTCCGAAAGATTTTTGATATGCGTGGGCTTAAGCTCCGCGTCGAAAACGACTAAAGTCGCAGAGAGCGCCTCCGCGGCGCGCTTTATCTCGTCAGTCTTGCCCTCTCCCACATAAGTGGCGGGATCGGGAGCGGGCCTTTTTTGGAATACTGTAAAAACAGTTTCTCCTCCCGCAGTGTCTAAAAGCCTTGACAGCTCCTTTAAGCTTTCAAGGCTGCTGCCCTTATGACCCGCCGCAGTAAACTCAACGCCTACCAATATTGCTTTTTCACGCGGTCTTTTTTCTTCTTTGTCAAAATTATTCATTACAACTCTCGAAAAAATACTCTAAAAAAACACCTGTCTATATATTTAATACGCCGCTTCACTCAAAAAACACTTTTTTCGCGCGTTAAATATTTATAAGTCCTTCCGAGAACAGCTTTTCGACTGAAAGCGCGATCCCAAGATATCCGCTTTCCCACGTTATGCCGCCCTGCACGTAAGCTATATAAGGCTCGCGCATCGGTCCGTCCGCCGAAAGCTCTATGGATGCGCCGCCGATGAACGCGCCCGCCGCCATTATGACCTTATCCTGATAGCCCGGCATATCCCACGGTTCGGGCGTTACAAACGAATCAACGGGCGCCCCCATCTGTATCCCCCGGCAGAACGCGGAAAGCAGCTTATCGCTTCCCAGCGTTATCGCAAGGATTATATCGCTTCTTATCTCGTCGGGCGCGGGGCTCACATGAAATCCGAGCCGCTTATAAACCTCCGCGCAGAACACGCTCGTCTTTAACGCCTGCGCCGTTATATGCGGCGCCATATAAAATCCGCGGTACATATCGAGGTTCTGTCCTAGCGAGGCGCCCACCTCGCGCCCTATTCCGGGCGAGGTGAGTCTGTATGATATAAGCTCGATAAGATCGGCGCGGCCCGCCATATAGCCGCCCGAACGCGCAAGGCTGCCGCCGGGATTTTTTATAAGCGAGCCTACGATAACGTCCGCGCCGTAGTATACCGGTTCGTGCTTCTCTACGAATTCGCCGTAACAGTTATCGACCAAAACGACGACGTCGGGATACTTTTCCTTTATTGTTTTCGCCGCGTCGCCTATCTCCTTTGAGGTGAGCGTGCGCCTGTCGGAGGCGTATCCCTTTGAGCGCTGCACGAACACGACGCTCACCGTATCGTCCATCGCCTCTATGGCCGCGTCAGTATCTATTCGGCCGTCTTTAAGCTCCGTCTGGCGGTATTTTACTCCGAAATCAATAAGCGATCCCGCGCCCTTCTTCCCCGCTATGCCTATTATCTCGTCAAGCGTGTCGTAGGGCTTTCCCGTGATCGATAAAAGCGTTTTCCCTGGCCTCATAAGTCCGAAAAGCGCTATGTCAAGCGCGTGCGTGCCGGAAACTATCGAATGGCGCACAAGCGCGTCCTCGCATTCAAAGGCGTCGGCGTATACGCGGTCAAGGTCGTCTCTGCCCCTGTCGGAATAGCCGTATCCTGTGGTGCCTATAAAGTGCGTCTCGCTTACTTTGTTCTTATAAAAAGCATGATGCACCTTCATCGTGTTGTATCTGCATATCTCGTCTATGCGCTCAAACTGGGGGCGTACGCTCTTTTCAGCCTCGCCGCATAAATTCAATACTCTTTCGTCTATATCGAACATCGTCTTCTCCTTAAATAAAAATTCCGCCTCCTGCGGAATTTTTATTTTTTTTGTTTATCTTACCGCAAATTCGGCCGCCAGACTTATTGCGGCTTCCGCGTCCGCAATGTCTATGCATTCTCCCGCCGAATGGGTATATCTCGACGGAACGGAAAGTCCGCCAGTTCTTACTCCGGCGCGGCTTTGATGTATCGCGCCCGCGTCGGTCCCGCCCGACGGCGCGACCTCGAGCTGATACTTTACGCCTTTCTCCTTTGCGATATCGCAAAGCGCCGCGCGCACCTCTCTGTGCGTGATGACCGAGCCGTCCTTCACCTTTATGCCTGCTCCGCCGCCGAGCTTAAGCCCGTGTCCCGACGAATCGGGCGTGTCCGGCGCAGTCATAACGTCCACCGAAAGGGCGACGTCCGGCTCAATAGAATACGAAACGGCGCGCGCGCCCCTAAGGCCCAGCTCCTCCTGCACGGTGAAAACAAAGTATATATCATTGTCGGTCTCCTTTAAGCGTTTAAAGGCCTCCAAAAGCACAAAGCAGCCTATACGGTCGTCAAGAAAGTTTGAAAATACGCGTCCGTTCTGAACAAAGCCCTCGTGCTCAACAACGCAGGCGTCGCCTACTGAGACGAGCTTCTGCGCCTCTTTGTCGTCCCGCGCGCCTATGTCTATAAACATATCCGAAATCTTTAATTCGGCGCGTTTCGTCTTCGTGCCGCACATGATCACGCCGCGCGTACCGTTCTCGAAGCGCACGTATCCCGAAAGCGCGTAAAACGGCGACACGCCGCCTACGGGCGCGCAGTATAAAAATCCGTCATCCGTGATATTCGTAACTATAAGGCCGACCGAATCCATATGCGCGGCCAGCATGACGCGCTTGCCCGCGCCCTTCTTTCTCACCACGAGATTTCCCAAAGCGTCGCTGTATATCTCATCGGAAAAAGGCCGAAGCTTCGACGCTATAAGCTCGGATATCCCGCTCTCATGTCCCGACGGGCCGAAAGCGGAGCATAATTCAAGTAAAAGAGACGTATCAATATTCATAGCCCTGTTCCCCCAATTTATTTATAAGCGCGGCGATAAGCCGCTTAGTATTGTCGTAATCGTCAAGCGATATCACGCTTGACGGCGAATGAAGATATCTGCACGGCATGGACACGCTCAGCGCCTTATGTCCTCCGAAGCCCTGCGATACGGCGCCCGCGTCGTTTCCGCCTGCGCCGCTTTTTTTTATCTGATGCGATATACCGTTTTGTTCGGCGCACGAGAGCGCGAGCTTTACGAGCTTTGGATCGTAGAACGTAGAGTTGTCGATGAACGATATCGCAGGCCCTTCGCCCAGCCGAGTTACCTTCTTGTTTTCGGGCACGCCGTCAAAATCGGCGCACGTCGTCGTTTCAACGATAACGGCCACGCCGCTTTCGGCTTCCTTTGCTGCTACGCGCGCGCCGCGCGTTCCTATCTCCTCGCCCACGGTAAATACGGCTTTTACATCGTATTCAAGCTCGCCCGACAGCGTCTCCATTATCGCGGCGCAGCCTGCGCGATCGTCAAGCGCCTTTGCGCAAATGCGCCTTTGACCGAAATATACAGTCTCATCGTCGAAGCAGGCGAAGTCGCCCAAAGACACGTATTTTTCTGCTTCGTCCCCGTCCTTTGCTCCGACGTCTATATACATTTTGTCGATATCGGGCGCCTTTTCGCGCGTCTCCTTAGTCTGAAGATGTACCGCCTTTACGCCGATAACGCCGCGTATGCGATTTTCTCCTACAAAAACAGTCTTTGACAAAAGAACGCGAGGGTCAATGCCGCCCACCGTTTTGAACCTTAAAAACCCGTCCGACTGTATCTTCGATATGATAAGGCCCACCTCGTCCATGTGCGCATACAGCGTTACGGGCGTTTTCGGCCTGTTTTTTCCCTGTTTTTTTACTATGAGGTTCCCCATTCTGTCGCCGACGACTTCGCACCCGGCCTCTTTCATGCGCGCTTCTATATACGACGAAACGTCGTCCTCGTCTCCCGTCACTCCGCGAAGGCGGCACAGCGTCTCAATAAGCTCCACGGTCCTTCTACCCCCTGTCCTTTTGTAAAACATACTCGGCCGCAAGCCTGCCTGCGTCCTCGATATCGGAGACGGAGACCACCTCCGCGCCCGTGTGCATATATCTTAGCGGTATCGAGATCAGCGCGCACGGTATGCCGCGCCCCGATATCGCTATGCTCCATGCATTGGTGCCGGACGATCCGCCCATTACTTCCACCTGATACGTCATATCAAGCGACCGGGCCAAATCTATGATCTCGCGCGTGAACCGCTTTTTAAGGCTCGGAGCCGCGCCTATCATAGGACCGCCCGAAAGCTCAAATGTATCGTCGGATCTCGAATCGGGCGTACTTGCATGTCCAACGTCAACGCATATGCACATATCGGCGCCGGAAAGATACGCTCCCGCCGCCGCGCCTGACAGCGAAAATTCCTCCTGCGTGGAAAAAAGCACGTGGATACGCGTATTCATAAGCTTTCCTTTAAGCTCGCCCGCCGCGTATAAAAGCGCCGTGATACCCGCCCTGTCGTCGAGCGCCTTTGAAAGAAAGCGCCCGCCGAGCATCGTTCCCGCCGGTGTAAAAAAGCTCACGGCGTCGCCTGCGGAGATGTTTTCCGAAGCCTCCTCATACGAAAGGCCCGCGTCAATGAACATCTCGTCTATGGGCACGGCTTTTTTATAGTCTCCCGAGCTTGTGATATGAGGCGGAAGATTGGTTATAACGCCGAAATAATCGCGCTTGCCGTGGATCTTCACGCGCATGGCAGGCAGAACGCGCGCGTCTACGCCGCCAATGTTTACAAATTTTATCATTCCGTTTTCACATACGCCGCTCACCATAAGGCCGACCTCGTCCATATGCGCGTCCAAAAGCACGGTGCGCACAGCCTCGCCCCGCGGCTCAAAAACGGCATGTACGCTCCCCAATGCGTCGGTATATACCTCGTCTGCGCCCGCGTCCTTTAAAAGCTCTGTGCAAAGCGAGGCGATTTTCTCCTCAAATCCGGACACCCCGTCCGTTCGGCATAATTTTTCAAGTATTTCGTCCGTTTTCATATGCGTCTTGTCAGTTTAATTCGTTTACTATACGCTTAAACTCGTTTCCTCTTTCCTCAAAGTTTTTAAATAAGTCGAAGCTTGCGGATGCGGGAGAAAGAATGACTGTGTCGCCCTCGCGCGCCGCGTATGCAGCCGCAATGACCGCGTTTTTAAAGCTGTCGGCGCGTATTATTTCGGGCGCGCCGCGATAATTCTTATTCTCCGTTACGGCGGTCTCTATCTTTTTGGCCGTCGCGCCCGTTAAGACGAGCGTTTTTACTTTCTCTATGAGCGCGTCGCCCATTACCGTGTAGTCGAGGTTCTTGTCGTATCCTCCGGCGATAACGATAAGCTTTTGGTCGAACGAGTTGAGTCCCGCAAGCGTCCTCGTCGGGCTTGAGGCGATGGAGTCGTTGTAATAGCGGACGCCGTGAAGCTCTCTTACGAATTCTATCCTGTGCGCCACGCCTTTAAAGTTTCTCGCCGTATAAAGTATCGTCTCGGGCGAAACGTATCCCCACACCATGGCCGTCGCTGCAAGATAATTCTCAACGTTGCGCATTCCGGGAAGATAAATGTCGTCTTTCGACATGACGCGCGTCTTTTCCCCGTTTTTTAACATAACTATATCGCCGCCGTCAAGATATGCGCCGTCTTCGGCGTGAAGCGTTTTTGAAAAGCCGAGCGTCTCGCGCTTGTCCTTCATTTTGGAATATATATCGTTCGTTATATCGTTGTCACGGTTCAATACGAGGCGCGCGTCGGCGCGCTGATGAAGATATATGTTCTTCTTTGCGTCTACGTATTCGTCCATCGACTTGTGATAATCAAGGTGGTTCGGCGAAAGATTGGTGATGAGCGCCGCGTCGGGGCTCTTTTTCATCGTGTGGAGCTGGAAGCTTGAAAGCTCCAAAACTACCATGTCGTCTTTTTTTATCTCGGCTATCTTCGGCAAAAGAGGCGCGCCGATATTGCCGCCCAAATGACACGTATATCCTTCTTTTTTCAGCATTTCGTATATGAGCGTAGTCGTAGTTGTCTTCCCGTCTGAACCCGTAACGGCGAATACGCGCGCCGGGCAAAGCTCCATAAAGACTTCCATCTCGCTCGTCACCGTGCGTCCCGCCTCGCGAGCGGCGGCAAGCTCCTTCACGTCGTAGCGCATACCGGGCGTTTTAAAGATTATCTCCTCCGTAAGATCCAAAAGATAGTCGTCGCCCGCTATAACGCGCGCGCCGCGGCTTACAAGCTCGTCATACGTTTTGCCGAGCGCCTCCTTTGTTTTTTTGTCGCGCGCGCAAACGTCCGCTCCGCAGGAAAGAAGCATATATATAAGCGGCAGGTTCGATATGCCGATACCTATTACCGCCACCTTTTTCCCTTTTAAGCCTTCAAAATATTTTTTATAGGCGTTGTCCATAAAAGCCTCCGAAATAATTTTTATTTAACTAATATATTATATACACATATGAGGTTTTTTTCAATTAAAAAAAGAAAAAAGGCGGGCGTCGTCGATTTCCCGCCTTTTGTCAGCGTCCGCCGTGGTCGTAATAATAATCCTCCGCCTCTTCGTAATCTATGAAGTCGTCAATATACCACTCGTAGAAATCCGAGGGGTGGTCAAAGTCCTCGGACGCGGGTAAGCCCGGATCCGTGTACGCGGAATGCGAAGCGGCGCCCGGTTTATCGTTTACCGTCTCCTTTTCTCTGTAATCCCAGATCTGCTTTACGCGTCCGTCAACGCATTGCACTTTGACTATGAGCGTATATCCGCGGTAAAAATAATACGTGCTAGTCATTCTGTATCTCGTTTTGCCCGCTTCATAGCTGCTGACTTCGTCAAACTGTAAGTCCACGTCGTCCGCTCTGCCGAGCGATGTGTAATTTATGTATGCTTCGCTCATACCGACGTAAGGCTCCTTGTCGCCATAGAGCTTTTTTGCTTCCCTCTCAGCTTTACGATCAAGCTCATCTTTTCGCTGCTCAAGCATTTGCTTAAACATTTTTGCCTTTTTGGAAAGCTCCTCCGATTCATAATTATAATCTTTCCAACCAAACTCTTCATATGCCTTATAGACGAGGCCGTTATTGTAATCCAAGCGCGCCCTGCAATACGCGGCAAGCGCGCCTGCCCTATTTTGTTCCTTGCCTTCAATAGACTCAAGCAGCGTAAGCGCCTCTTCGTAACGTCCCTCAAGAGCGTACTCCTCGGCGTTAAGATATATTTCGTGCGCGCTGTGCAGGTCAAGCAGAACGTAGGCGCATACGAACAGGACGGCTGCAAGAAAAACGACGAGAAATATCACTCCGGCCACGCGCGTTTTTTTAATCTTGCGACTTTTCGTCTCCTCCGTCAGAGACGCTTCGTACAATCGTCGGTTTGTTGACACCTCCTCTGTCACAAAGCCAAGCAGCGGCATAAAAGCAAGCGCGAATACAATGCATAAAAGGATCACGCCGACGCACAAAAGCACGAGCCCAAGGCCTGTGGCGTTCATATGATAGTCGAGTAGCGTGCTTATGCCGCCGATTATGAGAAGTATAGGTATGGCCGACAGCACAAGAGTAATAAGGAATACATAAAATGCGCCCTTTGCGCTTTCGCGCTGCCTTTTTCGGTATTCCTCGAGCGTTATCGGTCCGTCCGGCGGCGATCCTATCCGGTCGGGGTCGTCGCTCTCGTCCGGCGGCGGCACGGACGGCGCGGGCGGCGGCGCTCTATACGAATCAGGCTCGGCGTATTCTGTCGCGTCGTCGTGTTTATCGTCATATTCGTCGTCATGTTCGTCGTCATATTCATCATCAAATTCGTCGTCGTGTTCGCCGTCAAGATCTTTGATCGTTTCCTGAAAGATCTTATATGCGATATACTTCTCGCTCATATCTGTCTTTTTGTCGCCGTTAAAATCAAACATATCTCCAAAAAGATCGTCTTTTTTATCCGGCACCGCACTCACCGCCTTTCCCACAAAATCAAGTTTATTATTATTTTACCCGAAATTACCTCGTTTTTCAATAAACGGTCCTAAATCGACGCGCCGTCAAATGATATGGATCATATTTGTAAAAAAAGAAAAAAGCATATTTTGCCTTTTTCCCCTCTTTATGCCTGCGGCTTTTATATATTTTTTATTTGTTCATTTCTTAGGGCGATATCATATCAGATCATAAAAAAACAGACCCTCTTTGCATTCATTTGCAAAAAGGGTCTATGTTTACGTTTTTTGCTCTTATTCAGCCGTGAACGGTAAAAGAGCGATATGACGTGCGCGCTTGATAGCTTCGGTGAGCTGGCGCTGATGCTTAGCGCAGGTGCCGGTGATGCGTCTGGGCTGTATCTTTGCTCTGTCCGAAATGTATCTTCTCAGACGAGCAGTATCCTTGTAATCGATATGTTCAACTTTATCAACGCAGAACTGGCAAACCTTTCTCTTTGCACGTCTGTTCTTATAAGGTCTTTCTCTTTCCATCGTCTTACCTCCTGTTTCGGATCAAAACGGCAGTTCGTCGCCGTCGTCAACTTCTTCAAAATCTCCGCGCTGTGCCGGCGTGTATCCTCCTATCGGCGCGCCCATATCGCCCTGAGGGGCTTGCGGCGCACTTCTGAACGAGGAGTCGGCTCCGGAAGCGGAAGCGTCTTTTTTGGAATCGGCAAAATATACCTCATCCGCCACAACTTCTGTGGAATAGCGGTTGTTGCCGTCCTTGTCCTGCCATTTTCTTGTCTGAAGGCTGCCGACTATTGCGATCATACGGCCCTTTGTAAAATATCTCGATACAAATTCGGCCGTCTGTCTCCAGCAGACTACATCAAAAAAATCGGCGGTCACGGGATCGCCCTGACGGGCGAAACGCCTGCTTACGGCAACACGTATAGTAGTAACTGAAATGCCTGACGGGGTAGTTCTAAGCTCGGGGTCGGCTGTTAAGCGTCCCAATAATATAACTTTATTCACCCGTTACACCACCTTACGCATCTTTTCTGATAATAATGGAACGTAAAATAGCATCATTGATATTGTAGATACGGTCGAGCTCTTTCGGGAACTCAGGATCGCTCTGGAAGTTGACGAGAACGTAATAGCCTTCGGTAAGGTCATTTATCGGATACGCAAGGCGTCTTTTTCCCCATTCGTCAACGCTTTCGACAGTCGCAGACTTTTCTATCAAAGTCTTGAACTTGTCTACGGCAGCTGCAACGGCTTCTTCTCCGCCCGTCATATCAACGATAAAAATCGTCTCGTAGCTGACAAGTTTTTTCTCCATTTTTCTATACCTCCTTCTGGACTTTTGGCCGCATTTTGTTTTTATGCGGCAAGGACTATAAAATTATATTAAAAGCGTCCGCGTTTGTCAAGTAAAAAAACATATATTTTTCCCCAAGGCTCGTCTGCTTGACTCGCCCCGCCCTTCTTTGATATCCTTTAAACAGCGAAATAACAAAGGAGGCATATATATGGAAAAACGCATATCCATAATTTCCATAATAGTTGAGGATAAAAGCATAGCGGATTCAATAAACGCCCTGCTTCATGAGTACGGCAATTACATAATAGGCCGCATGGGAATACCGTACCGCGAGCGCGGTATTTCGGTCATCTGCGTAGTTTTAGACGCCCCCAACGACGTTACGAGCGCGCTTTCGGGAAAGCTTGGCGCACTTTCGGGCGTTTCAACCAAGACGGTGACGTCAAAATCATATTAGAAACAGCTTTTCGAAAAGCCAAAAACGCGCCCAAAACGGGCGCGCTTTTTTAATCTTCTCTATATCGCTTTAATTTCTTATTCTCCGGCAGCCACAGATCCTCGCGCCTCGGTACGGGATAATCGTTCAAATCGAACTCCATATCCTCGGCTATCTTCAAAAGCTCCTCGTTAGACGCTTTTTCCGCCATGTTATACGCTTCCAACGCGCCCGGAAATCCCTGATTATAGAGTCCGTCGAGCATATACATGATATCAAATCGCAGCGCATTGTAATTGTAATCCATAAAATATCCTCCGTTATATCGTTTTCTTATATTATGATCGTCATTCCCAAAAAAGCGGCGGGAACTGTTATTATTCGTCTCCGAAAATATCGTAATATCCCTTAAAGCCGTATGCGCCCTTAACTTTCGATGCGCGAAGTATGGCCTCGGCGGCGCAGTCGGCCGCTATCGTACCCACTACGTCGGGCGTGGTCTTTATTTCGCCGGTAGCCATCACGAACACGGCGTCGCCGTCCTTCGACGTATGTACGGGGCTTATCGTCCTTGCGTAGCCGTTGTGCGTTATCACGGCCGTGCGGTTCGCCTCGCCCTTAGTAAGGTCGGCGTTCGTCACGATGCAGCAGAGCGTTGTGTTCTCTATGCCGCCTTCGGGGATCGCGGCGTTAAGAAAGTATTCCTTCGCGCTCCTAATGCTTTGCCCGTCTTCGCTGAGTATCCCGGCGACGAACTTACCCGTTTCGGGATCTACGACGTTTCCCACGGCGTTCACAACGGCCAAAGCCGCCACCTTGAGCGGACCGTACGACACGCCGTATATGCCCAGTCCTGTCTTCATGGCGTAGTCCTTGCCCGCAAACTTGCCTACTATGCATCCTATGCCCGCGCCCACATTGCCTTCGGCTATATCGCCCGAGCTTGCGTTCTTTGCCGCCTCATAGCCCATTTTCTTATTGGGATACACGTATCCGCTGCCCACGGGGAGGTCGAAAACCGACGCGCCGACGACGAGCGGCACATAAAAAGGACCCACCTTATAGCCGATGCTTTTCTCGGCAAGATACGCCATTGCGCCGCCGCAGGCGTCGAGCCCGAACGCGCTGCCGCCCGAAAGCATAACGGCGTGCATCTTGCGCGGCGCGCTGCCGGGAAGAAAAAGCCCCGTTTCTCTCGTGGCGGGGCCGCCGCCTCTTACGTCACAGCCGCACGAAGCGCCCTTCTCGCATATAATAACGGTGCAGCCCGTGGCGTTTTTTTCGTCCTGCGCGTGGCCTATCTTTATACCGTCTATGTCTGTTATCTTTATGAGCTTCTTTTCCATAAAGCGATACGTCTCCGTTTTTCATTGCAGTTTTTCACTTTTATAATTATACCGTTTCACGACGGAAAAAACAAGATGATTTATGCCCCGCCCTCATAAAAAACAAAAGCGGCAAAGACCCTATGCTCCGCCGCCTTAATACCGGTTATTCATCTAAAGTCAAAACGTTTCTTAAAGTCTCATGCCGCCGTTTACATTCAAAAGCTCGCCCGTAACATAGCTTGAGAGATCCGACGCAAGAAATAATGCGGCGTTTGCTATCTCCGAAGGCTCGGCAAGCCTGCCCAACATGGTCATGCCCCTGAATTTTTCCAGAAGGTCCGGCGGAACGGTCTTCATCATGTCGGTCATCGTATATCCCGGCGCTATGGCGTTTACGCGAACGTTTCCGCCTTTCATCGCAAATTCCTTTGCCCAGCTCTTTGTCATCCCTATAACGCCCGCTTTGGTCGCCGCATAATTTGCCTGACCTACGTTTCCGAATACTCCTACAACGGAAGATATGTTGATTATAGAGCCCGATCTTCTTTGCTGCATGGCGGGACCTATAAGGCGCGTCAGATTCCACGTTCCCTTTAAGTTTACGGCGATCACGCGGTCAAACTGTTTCTCCGTCATCTTTTTTGTCATGGCGTCCATCGTTATACCGGCGCAGTTTACGAGAATATCTATATGATCGTGCAAAGCCGCGATCTCTTTATATACTCTTTCGCAGTCGGCAGTGCTTGCCACGTCCGCCTTAAAAAAGCTTATCTCATTTTGCCGGGGTCCTTCGATATCCATTATATCAAGGCCGATGACCCTTGCGCCGTTATTTAAAAAAACGTCGCATATCGCTTTTCCTATGCCGTTGCCGGCGCCCGTTACAACGGCTGTTTTATCTTTCAGCATTGTCTCACCCGTATTTTTATGTCGCGCTGAAACGCTTTTAAAAAGCGGCGACTTTATTTTTTTCGATAAAATTATATATTACCGAAGAATATGCGTCAAGCTCGCGCTTTTTTTTTAGGTTATATCGCTCGATCCGCCTTTTTTAATACGCATTTACTTTTTTTATCGACTTTATTATATGGTTATCAAAAGATGCTCATTTTTTATGTCGTTGTAAAGCCTGCAGCCGCATGAGCTTACGTCGTAAACAAAAACGATTTCTTCAAGCTGGCTGTTTTCGTCTATCTCTTTTAAAATATTTTTCTGTCCCTTTAGCTTTTCGGGAGCAAAATGCAATGTTTTTTCGTTATTGAATACGGCGGTGTATAATATCTCGGCCTCAACAAGGTCCTGAAAGAAGTGACTGCCGTAAGAGAGCTCGGGATTGTAGCCCGCCCGCGATTCCTCCATTTCACAAACGACCTGAAACTCGCTTATTTCCGCAAATGAAGTGGGAACGCCCAGCTCGGGCGACGAAGTGCCCACTCTTCCCGGCACCATCAGCATCATATGCTTGTCTTTATCGCGGTAATGCCAGTTAATCTTGCCGATAAGCTTTGCCACGGAGGCCTTCTCCCTGTAAGGCATATTGTAATAGGCCACAGGATCTACCCAAACTATCAAATCAAGCTTCGAAGTCTTTGAAAGCCCCATCGACGCCCCTCTGCTCTCTAACAGTATATGCTCCTTCGGCACGTCCAAAGGTATCGTAACGCCCGCCCTGTCGCTTATTACCTGAAGCGGCCTGCACTGCAGAAGATCTATGGAATACTCCCCGTTGTCGGAGACGTTTATCGTAAATTCCGTATCGACCGGATAATCGTACTCATCCTGTATTCGCTTAAGCATTCTTCGCATCTGCGACATGAGCGCCTTATTGCTCACAAGGCCGCGGCACGATATGAACGTAGACGAGACGTTTCTCCCCATTTCACGGAGTCGGCTCTCAACTTCAAAGTCGTGTTCGAGCAGAATATTTTTAAGATACTCCGGCATCACGGGCTCTATATCACGAAGCGGCAGCCGCTCCATATCCTGCAGCGAAGCGTTTATGACCTCAACTCTGCCCTGCGAGAACTTGTGGCGGTCGGCGTCGCTTGAATATATAGTCTTTTCGGGCATATCGAGGCTTACTAGCCGCGGGTACGAGCCCTCCGTTCTGTCAACGGCGGAAGTGCCGAGACCCATGACCAAGCGGAGCATGCCCGCCGACTGATCCGAGCTTTTAAGAAAGCTGTACGGGCTGTACGAATATCCCACGCCCGCCGCGCAGGGCATATAATACGCTCCGTAGTAAGAACCCGAAACGCGCTGTATGAGAAGCGCCATCTGCTCGTCGCGCTTATCAAGCCCGCGCCTCTTGCGGTAGTCAAGCGCCGAAAGGCTCATCGTGCTTGCGTATACCGTCTTTATCGCTTTCTCAAATTCCGAAAGGCGTTCCGCAAGCGTTCCCCTGTTTGCGCAGAACACCGACTCGTACTTGCCCGCGAAGGCGTTGCCGAACCCGTCCTCAAGTATACTGCTCGAACGGACGATATACGGGTCTTGGCCGTAATACTCGATTATATGAGCGAACTGCTCTCGCATTTCGTCGGAAAAGCTGCCGTTCATCAGATGCTTTGCAAAATCGGCGGCAAGGGAATAATACCCCTCCTCGGTACGCTGCTTTATACGCAGATCCCAGAAATTGTTGTCAACGATATAAGTATAGTAAACGTCCGAGCCTACGTAAAACGAATCGTGCGGCTCCAAAAACTCGTTTATCTCGGGCTCCGTATTTCTTATTATCGCCCTTGCAAGAAGCATGCCGCAGGCCTTGCCTCCTATCATGCCCGTGCCTATCATGTGGTCGCGCACGTCGAAATAGTCCTCGGGCGTAAAATGCTTCTTTACCATCTCGCGCATTTTCGTGTCGCGCGTCATCATTATGTTGCACATATTGGCGCACTGGCCCGATATGTCCACTCCGTTTTCGTAAAGCACCTTCGCTTTTTTGAACGACCTGTCCCACGAATCCATGAACTGCTCGTCTGCCGAACGCTGCGCTTTGCCGAGCACCTGATAAAAGCGGCTCGACTTTACGCCGTCGAGCACCGGGCGAAAGCGTCCCGTTTCAGACTCGTACGTGTGCGGCAAAAACATCGTATCGGAGCTTCTGTTCCACACCTTTTCGGGGCGCACGTATACGTTCTTATTATCCGAATATACGTCAAGAAAAAGCTGCGTCGTATCGAGTATCTTGTTTATCGCGTGAACGGAATGCTTTCCCCGTATTATCGGGAAGAACGCGACTGTGTCAAGTATAAAAAGGAACGGACACGTTACGCGAAAGAAGTTGCCCATCATAAGATCCGTCGCCCACATGACCTGAAGCTCGGAAAGGCAGTCGAAAATATAAAATGCGTCTTTGCCTTCGCGCTCTATGGCGTTGTGTATATCGACGGTAAACGTCTCGAAGCGGTGCGACAGCGGCACTTTTATCGTTTTCACCTCGGGACGGTCCTCCACAAGCGGCTCGTGGCTTGCAAATCTGAAGTAGATTATATTTCTCTTGTCCTCTATCGCCTGCAAAAGATACGGTTCCATAAAAAGGCGAAACTCCCAAAGGTCCGAGACCCGCCACACTACGTTGTCGCCAAGCCTGATATTATCAAGAGCGGCGTCCATTTCGGGTATCCCCGACTTAACTCTGTCAAATGCAGCCATAACTATACCTCCCGTATAAATAAAAAAAAGACGCCTCTCATAAAAGAAGCGCCTTTGCTTTCTATAGTTTATATTATTACGGCTGCCCGCATATGTCAAGCGTCCGCGCTTAAATACCGCACGAATTTTTTGTTTCAAAACATCCAAAACAAGGTAAAATGCGAATCGGCGCTATCCTTTTGGCGCATGATGTGATATGATCATAGATAATATGTGAAAATGAAGGAGTGGTGAAAAATGCCCGAAACGCGTTTTAAAACCATGAAAAAGAGGCTGCTTGTTATACTTGTCATGGCTGCGGTCCTGTGTACATCCCTTCCCGTATGGGCCTCTGCCGAGGAAGTCTCCGGCGTCTGCGGCGCGGACGGGGACAACCTTACCTGGACCCTGGACGACGCCGGAACGCTGACCATCAGCGGGGCCGGGGCTCTCACCGCTAAATATGACCAGTATAATCATAACCAGCTGGTCCAGCCCTGGGCGCAGAAACATTTAATGTCATATAACAACGGCCAGATATGGGTCTATACCTACGACCATATAAAAGAAGTGGTCCTTGGCGAAGGGATCACCGAGATCTCCGGTCCCGTTTTTTCAGGCCACACCGGACTGACACACATAGAGCTCCCCGAAAGCGTTACTACCATCGGTGACAACACGTTTTCAGGGTGTACGGGCCTTAGATCCGTTTCGCTCCCTTCCGGCATTACGAACATCGGGAACGGCACGTTTTCAGGATGCACCGAGCTTACCGATATTGCCATACCGAAGCAAGTTACAGCCATCGGCAATGAAACGTTCCAAGACTGTTCCTCGCTTCGAAGCATCAACATTCCGGACGGGGTTAAAAGCATAGGCGATTATGCCTTCGAGAACTGTACTGCTCTGACCTCCGTGACGATACCGAACGGCGTAACGACGATAGGCAAGTACGCGTTCTCGTGCTGCGAGAGCCTTAACGAGGCCGCGCTGCCCGAAAGCATTTCCAAGATCGGAAAAGGGGCGTTCCTCGGCTGCATAAACTTAAGTGCGGTGACAACACCAAAAGGCGTGACCGTCATCGAGAGCTTGACGTTTAAAAACTGCACGGGCCTTACGAGCGTAACTTTGCCGGAAAGCCTGACCGAGATTGGGATCGAGGCTTTTAGAGACTGCACCGGTCTTACAAGGATCGTTATCCCCAAAAACGTAAGTTATATCGAGGACAGCGCTTTTTCCGGCTGCGTAAACCTCGTTGATATCCCGCTCACCGGGATCATTTGCTATCCCCATATTGTGACGAAGGGTACCAGCCAACAGTTGTACATCACACTGCGGCCCTCCGTCACAACAGAGAAGGATACGACTCTCAGTTACAACATCCTCAAAAAAGGAGTCGGGGGCATTCCTTACGCGTCGATCAGTGACGACGGGATCATCACCGGCCAATGGCCGGGACATACCTCACTTGACATCAACACGGAAAACCTGACCGAGACCTTTGATATACAGGTGCAGATAGAAAAAAACGGAGATTATATAAACTACGGGTATCCGTTCGTCAATACTCGGGAATCGTTCGGATATAAAAAAGACAACCACCTTCCGGTATTGAGATACCAGCAGGCCGGCCTGTCGTATCCGAAGGCAAAACTGTTCAGTTCCATGTATAAATGGGACGGAGGCTGCTATGGAATGGCGGTTTCCTCAATGCTGTTCTATAAGGGCAAGCTTGACCCGACAGACTATGATAAAACGGCAAAATACCCGTATTATTTTCCTTCGCAGATAGGCGACGATGCCCATAAAAAGCTCAGAGAGATGATCGAGCTTTTCCATCTGTCCCAGTACACATATCTGAAGGACTGGGACATCGCCTGGAAACTCTTCAGTTTCGCGGAGTCCCTGCGGGCCGACGAAATGGCGAGACAGATGGACAGTGGGTATCCGGTGCTGCTGTGGCTGAAAGCGGAGCATCTCAAAGAGTTCTGGATCGAGCACACCATCGTCCTGTACGGGTATGAAAAAACAGACTCCGGATATACTTTCTATGCATACGATCCAAGCGATGAGATAGCGTCTGTCGATATCTCGGAGGACGGCGTGTCTATATTTTACAGCGCGTCAGATCATCATGATTTTAAAGTGCACGCATATGCCTCGTATTACAGCGTTGAGAATATCTATACGAGCCTTGCCAAAAAAAATAAAAAAGACGCGGCTGCGCTGCTTAGCAGTGCCGAAGAAGCCGGAGATTACACTTATTGCATCGTTCCCGCGTCCGAGTTCACCGTTACCGATGCTGACGGCAGAAGCGCTGCGCTGAAAGACGGAGAACTCATCGGAGATATCCCTGACATTCACCTGCTTCTTCCCGGCGACCGGGCGGAAACGCCCGTATATACGCTGCTTATGCCTGCGGGCGAATACACATTCGACGGGGTCGGCAGCGTAAACATGGCCAACGACGAACTCTTCATCAGCGTTTCTGCCAAAGAGGGACCGGTTACGGTATCTGACGATCTGCGCAGCATAGATCTTAGAGGAGATTTTGAAGTGACCTATACCGCGGAAGGAAACGACTATGACTCGCTTAAGCTGACCGGTTCGGCGGCTTCCGGCGTCGCTCTTTCCCTGCGGGAAGACATGAGCCGCGCAGATGTGCGCGGAGCCGATACGATCCGTGCCGCGGTAACGGTAGGCGGCCAAGAGAGTAGCGTTTCCTCCGAGGTCGGGGCTTCGGACGCCTGTGTAGTATTAAACGCCGCCGCGGATGAAAAAGCCGCTCTTCAGATCCTGGCCGGCGGCGAGACGGTCACGGACGCCGTGCCGCTTTCACAACGTCAGAAAACAGAAAAGCCCGTACCGGAAATCATCAAAGCTTCCTCCGGTCCGTGGACACTGACTTTCGATCAAAGCGATCCGGAAGCGGTCATCTACTACACCACGGACGGGACCGAACCGGACGAGGATAACGGGCATGTCTACATTGGTCCCATCGAGATAAACCGGCCCATGACGATCCAGGCGGCGGCGGTGAAAGAGGGATATCTTATAAGCGATATCGTGTCTCTGGACGTTCCTCCATTCCTTTCCGCGCCGACCTGCGTCACACCGCAGGGGATCAGCGACGAGCCGGTCACGGTGGAACTGACCGCCGAGGAAGGGGCGAAGATCTATTACACTCTCGACGGGAGCGATCCCGCAATTGAAGGAATAGAATACTACGGACCCTTTACCCTGTGGACCAGCGCAACTCTCAAGGCATGCTGCGAAAAGGACGGATGCTTCAGCGAAACGGCCGAATTCCGTTTCCTCATAGGAGAATCTGGCCACATATATGCAAGCGTGGAGAAAAGTTCCGATGGTACCGTTCTGAAATACAGCGCCACTGTGCTTGAAGACGACGCGCAGCTCCTTATCGCCCGATTTCATGGGGCCAATATGGAAGACTGTACGTTCCTCCCGCCAAGATCGGGAGTCTTACCCGCAGAGAGCGGCTATATTTACAAACTGTTCCTCATAAACGCTGATTGCATTCCGCTATGCGAGTCGGTTATGCTCGCGTCGTGACAACCGCTCGCAGGCAGGATGGGGTCCGCCGAAGTGCGGACCCGGCGCACAGGCTATAGCGGAGGGGCGAAAAGTCAGGTTTCAGCAAAACGGCCTCTCGCACCGAAATGTCCGTTTAATTATCGTCGTACGGCCGAAAAACCACCGCCGCCGAGGTGTAAAAGAAAATCTTTCCGGCTGGATCCTGATTTTTATTTCAAAAAAAGCTTGCCTAATTTGCGCTTGTACTGTATAATGAAATTCTTGAGGCATACGCCTTAAAAGTCAGTCGCAACATCCTGACTTAAAACAAAACTACGAAAGGAAAACAGAATAATGAAAACAAAAGACCTTGTAACGGGCGCGCTTATCGCGGGAGCATATCTGGCTCTTACGCTGGTGCTTGCGCCTATCTCCTACGGCCCCATCCAGTTTAGGGTGTCGGAGGCGCTCACGCTGCTTCCGCTCATATTCCCCCAGGCTGTGCCGGGGCTTTTTATCGGATGCCTGCTTGCCAACGTATTCGGCGGCTACGGCGCGATAGATATAGTATGCGGCTCGGCTGCAACGCTTGCGGCTGCGATAGTAACGCGCTATATCGGAACGCACATAACTGCGCGCGCGCCCAGGCTCGTACTCGGCGCCCTGCCGCCCGTCCTCTTCAACGCCGTCGTTATAGGCGCGATGCTTACGTTCGTTGAGCTGGGCGTATTCGACCCCGCCTTATTTGCGATAAACGGCACGCAGATACTTATAAGCCAGGCAGGCGTAGTGTATGTTATAGGCATACCCCTCGTCATCGCCTTACAGAAGGCAAATCAAAAATACGCATTTGCAAAATAGAGGAGGAATCACTATGGTAAAAAAAGCCGTTATCCCTGCGGCGGGCTTCGGCACGAGAATGCTTCCCGCATCAAAAACGGTACCGAAGGAAATGCTTACGCTCGTTGACCGTCCCTCTATATCTTACGTGGTGGAGGAAGCCATATCGTCGGGCGTCGAGGATATCTTGATAATCACGAGCCGAGGCAAAACGGCTATGGAGGAATACTTCGTTCCGCACTTTGAGCTTGAGGCAAAGCTTTCGGCGTCGAAAAAGTTCGACGAGCTTAAAAAGCTAAAGGAGCTTACGGAGCTCGGCAACATACACTTCGTATATCAGAAGGAACAAAAAGGGCTTGGGCATGCGATACGCTGCGCCAAAGCCTTTACCGGAGACGAGCCGTTCGCCGTTATCCTTGCCGACGATATAGTATATAACGACGGCGCGCCTGCCACGCGCCAGCTTATCGACGCATATGAGAAGCTTCACGGCGTTATTTTGGGCGTGCAGTATATAGACGACAAAAACATCTCAAAGTACGGCGTAATAAAGCCCCAAACCATAGAAAACGGCCTCTTCCGCGTGACCGACATGGCCGAAAAGCCGAAGGTCGAGGAGAAAATGTCCAATTACGCCGCGCTCGGCCATTATATCCTGACTCCCGAAATATACGACGCGATAGACGCGACAGTCCCCGGCGTGGGCGGCGAGATACAGCTTACCGACGCCATAAGAAAGCTTATAGACAAAAACCTCGTTTACGCCGTTGATTTTGCCGGCAAGAGATACGATGCGGGAAACAGGCTAGGCTATATGAAGGCGTCAGTCGAATATGCGCTGAGAAGCCCCGAAATAGGAAAAGATTTCAAGGCGTATTTAACACAGCTCGTAAAAGGGATCTAACGAAAAAAAGATGCAGCGAAGAAAAAACGCTGCATCTTTTTTGGGTCTGTCCCAAAATTTGTGTAAAGTCCGAAGCATGGTGTAAAACAGAGCAAAAATAATATATTGCGGGAGGGCGGATTATTCCGGCCTCCCTTTCTTGCAGTATAAGCGGGAACGGAATGCATGTCAAGGGCGGCGGC